>JAZUJZ010000065.1:0-14652 GCA_045643025.1 Alphaproteobacteria bacterium | reverse complement strand
AAATCACTTTCGTCGGCACCTCGGTCAATTTCCGGTAGCCGGCCCCCCTTTTATCCGTGATAAAAATCACTTGATAATCGGCCTTTAATAACCCTTTTGCTATGGCCTCAGCGGGAAAAATATGTCCCCCCGTACCCCCTGTTGTGAAAATTATTTTTTTCATTCTAATCCTCTGGAAAAAGTATGGCCATGTGTCAAAGCCAAAATAAAACCAAACACAATCGCCACCGACACCAATGACGATCCCCCACACGAAATAAATGGTAATGTCATTCCTTTTGTGGGAATCACATTCAAAGTAGAACCTATATTGACCAATGCTTGAAAGGTAATCTGGGTAATTAATCCACCGACCGCTAACTGAACAAAAAAGTTATTTTCACGCCGAATCAACCAACAAGAACGTAAAATCAAAAAGGCAAAAGTCATAATAATAATCAAAGTGATAATAAAGCCAAACTCTTCGGCAGAAACAGCCATAATAAAATCCGTATGGGCATCGGGTAATTCATATTTCACAGACCCTTCCCCGGGTCCCTTACCAAACCAACCGGCACTGGTTAAAGTTTTTAACGATTTTTCTACCTGAAAATTTTCGCCATATTCCGGATACAAAAATTTTAACACACGCGTGTGAACGTGATCAAACACAAAAAAAGCCATCGTCATCAAAGCACCCAGTAGTAAAGATAAACCACCTACCCACCACCAAGACATCCCCGATAAAATCAATTCTACACCGAAAATGGCACAAATGGTTAATGTCATTCCTACATCCGGTTGCCTCAACAACAAAAGAATAATCACACCGGCCAATCCCCAAGCGAACCATCCCAAATGGCAATGTTTAATTAATCGACTTTTAGCTAACCACCACCCGCAAATAACGGCAAAAGCCGGCTTCACAAATTCAGAAGGTTGAATCCCCACACCAAACAAGTTTATCCACCGTCGTGACCCTTTAATTTCGGGACCAATTAATACCATCAACATTCCCAAAATGCCCCCAATTAAAATACAAAAGGCCACACGTCTGACCCATTTCAGAGGGAGCAAAGCAAAACCCATTAATACGGCCACAGCCACTGGTAAAAACATCATTTGTTTGATAATAAAATGGGACCAGGTCCAATGGTTTCTTTCGGCCACCGCAGGACTGGCTGCAAAGGTTAAAAATATCCCAAAAAACAACAACACAAAAGCCGCATACTTGATTCCTTGATCTAAGCCACGGGCTTGTTCTATCACACGATGTTTAAGGGTTGTCAATGAAATCATTTTACCTCAACTTTAAACTGGATAAAGCCAACAAGGCCAACAAAATAGAAACAATCCAAAAACGGACAACCACCGTATTTTCACTCCACCCCATTTTCTCAAAATGATGGTGAATCGGTGCCATTAAAAAAACACGTTTTTTACGCATTTTATACGAACCAACCTGAATCATGACAGACAGGGCTTCCACAACAAATAAAGCTCCGGCAATAGCCAATAATAACTCTTGTTTTGTGGCAACAGCCAATGCCCCTAAAAAACCACCTAAAGCCAAAGAACCGGTATCCCCCATAAAAACCTGTGCCGGATGGGCATTATACCACAAAAATCCCAATGTAGCACCAATCACAGCCCCACATACAACCGCCATTTCTCCCGCATCACGAATATAATAAATGTTGAGGTAGGTTGCATAATCCACCCGACCAACCAGATAGGCAAAAACCATAAACACCAAAGTACACATAATAACGGGTAAACTGACCAAACCATCCAAACCATCCGTTAAATTCACCGCATTGGATGCCCCGATAATAATGACAATCCCGAAAAGGATATAAAACCACCCCAAATCAATAAATACATTTTTCAAAAAGGGGACCGTCAAAGTGGTTCGCATAGCCCCAGTTTCCAACCACATAACTGATAGACATGTCAAACAGGCCACAAAAAACTGTAATAACATTTTTTTACGTGCACTCATCCCATCGGATGAATGACGTGTTAATTTTGTGTAATCATCCCAATACCCCGTCAAACCTGTTCCCAAAAAAGCAAACATTAAAACCCACACATAGGGATTGGCTAAATTCGCCCACAACAACGTTGCCACAAAACCTGTGGCTAAAATCATCAATCCCCCCATAGTCGGCGTACCGGCTTTTTTATGATGTGTTTCCGGTCCGCATTGGCGAATAGGTTGAGCCACTTGTTTTGACTTTAACCATTGAATTAATTTAGGCATCAAAACCAAACTCAAAATTAACGAAGTTAATAACGCCGCCCCAATCCGCACCGATTGGTATTTAAAGATATTAAACAGAAAAGCACTTTCCTTCAAAAAAGATAACCAATAAAACATCACATCCCTTTCATTTGATTCACCAAACGGTACAATCCTGTCCCGTGCGATGATTTAACCCAAACGACATCTCCGTCTTTCAGGTCTTTTTGCAATACCGAAAAAAGAGTCTCAGGTGTTTCGGCCCAAGCCCCTTGCTGTGTCGCCGGCAACAAATCAAAAACGTGTTTCATTTGCACACCGACAGCATATACTTTATCGGGTCCATTGTGCGTCAAATTTTCCAATAAGTCAAGATGCCTTTGTAAAGATTCCTCACCCAATTCCAACATATCACCCAATACTGCTATATGTCGCCCTTCATAAAGTGCCAACATTTGTAATCCTGCTTGCATACTGGCCGGATTAGCATTATAAGCATCATCAATCAACGTTATGGTATGATGACAAAAATCTATTGTTTCCGCTTTTCCCCGTCCGGCGGTGGGAAATAAATTTTGCAGGGATTCAATGGCTTGAACGGCACTCGCCCCAATCGCATCCACCGCCCCCAAAGTGGCCAAAGCATCCAAGGCATAGTGTTTTCCAACAAAGTTTAAGCCAAAGTTATTTGTCTGTCCATGCCATTGAACACATAAATGCATTTGCCGATTTTGAATTTGAATGTCTTTTAGGGATAAATCGGCCTGGGTATTTTTTCCAAAACGGATAATATGACGAATATTCGCCGCATGGGCCAATTGCAACAATAAATCACCGCAGGGGGTATCCATATTCAAAACAGTGGCCCCGTTTTTATCTTGATAATCAAAAATATGGGCTTTTTCCGTTGCCGTCATTTCCAGTGTTTTGAAAAATTCTTGATGAGCCGCTGAGATATTAGTAATCACAGACACATGGGGACGCACCAAATCGGAAAGATGACTCATTTCACCGGGATGACTGATTCCCATTTCTATCACCGCATATTGTGTTTGACGGGGCATATTGGCCAAAGTAAGAGCCACCCCTAAATCATTATTTAAATTAGCCGGTGTCATATAGGTCAAACCTTGACCCGAAAGACAGGCCCCCAACATTTCTTTTGTGGTCGTTTTACCGGAACTGCCCGTTACACCGATCACTTGGGCCTGTGAGCGCATTCTGGCAAAACGAGCCAAAGCATCTATCACTAAACGCGTGTTGGGCACAAGAATCAAACGGTCATCAAATACACCCTCCACTTTTTTGGAAACAATACATCCGGATGCGCCCTGTTTCAGGGCCGCCTTCACAAACTCATGTCCGTCCCGTTTTCCCCCGGTTAAAGCCACAAACAAAGAACCAACTTTGACTTCTTGAGAATTAAAAACAACATTCCATCCCTGTATATAAGAAGGAAGAGTCACAGCCAGTGCTTGTTGCAGTTCTTGAGCAGACCATAAAGGAATTTCATTTAAGGATTTAATCACTAATTCGGCCTCTAATTTATCATTAAAGGGATATTGTATTCCCTGAATTTCTTGACCGTCTTCATGTCCTTTTCCCGCTAAAACCAAAATATCATTTGGCTGTAAAGAATTGATTGCGTGAAAAATAGCCATACGACGATTCAATTCCTCGTGTCCTTTGGGACACGCTTGTAAAATGGCCGACCGAATCAAAGCAGGATTTTCCGTTCTGGGATTATCATCGGTGACAAAAATATCATCGGCCAATTGATTGGCTATTTGTCCCATTTGGGGGCGCTTTCCCGTATCCCGATCCCCACCGCAACCAAACAAACACACCAAACGGGCAGAGGTATGTTTTCTTAATGATTTCAAAACTTGTTCCAAACCATCAGGGGTATGTGCATAATCCACAAAAACACCGGCTCCGTTTTTTAATTTTCCAACTAACTCTAATCTGCCCGGAGGAGCCCTTAACTCAGATGCTTTTGAGATCAAGCGTTCAAAATTTTCACCCAAACTTAAACACAATCCGAAAGCAGCCAATAAATTCATCGCTTGAAAATCACCAAAAATTTTGATATCCAGCGCATATTCTTTTCCGTTATAACCAAGAACCAAATGTTGTCCGTCTGAAGTTGGAACCTGAGATTTTAAAATTAATGTTTCACCATGATAACCATAACTGATACAGGCTTGATGACGGGATAAAACTATTTTCTTTAAAACCTCAAATTCGGGAATATCGGCATTCAAAACCGCTGTTCCCGTTTCATCCATCAATTCATCAAACAAATGTGACTTTGCCTGTAAATACCGTTCCATTGTTTGATGATAATCCAAATGATCTCGGGTTAAATTGGTAAAAGCCCCCCCTGTCAAATGATGCCCACAAAGACGCCCCTGATCCAACCCGTGACTGGAGGCCTCCATCACAACAATTTGTGTTCCTTTTTCTTGTAATTGAGCCAAAGTGACAGATAAATGTTCGGGAGAAAGTGTGGTCATATGTCCCTCAATATGTCCCCAGCATCCATCTTGACCAATTGTTCCCAAACTTACCGCTTTATGCCCCAACAAATTCATTAATTGTTGAACAAAATAAACCGTAGAGGTTTTACCGTTTGTTCCCGTCACAGCAACCTTTTTTAACTGTGAACTCGGATGTTGTTTGACACAAGAGCGTGCAAATTCCCGCCGCACATCTGAAACAACCTCTACGGGAACAGAACACTCAATAAAATGATCTGCAACAATCTTAACGGCCCCCTGTTGAATTGCTTGGGGAACAAAATCGGCCCCATCTTTATGAACACCTTTTATGGCATAAAAAATATCACCGGGTTTTACGTCTTCCACTTTTTGTGTTATCATTTCTAATGTTCCTTTTTCCAATTTTTACTTTTTTCAATTGCCCGTGTAATATAGGCAGGTTGTGTCCATGATAAAACGGGTTCAACTCCTAAATACGGGGCAATTTCGGAAATAATCCGTAAACCAATCGGTTTAGCATTCCAACCGGCCGTATTCAAACGATGGGTGTCGGCAATCTTTTTCGGATCTTCAATAGATACCAATACGGCATATTTTGGAGCATTCATCGGAAACACCCCTACAAATGATGTCCTTAATTTCCCTTCCACATATTTTCCATCTATCAAACTTTGACGTGAGCCCGTCTTCCCCCCCACAGCATAAAGTCCGATTGGATCACTTTCTTTTAATTCCCAATTGACCACCGCCCACATCATGTGGCGCATGAATTGTGAGGTATTCTCACTGATAATTTGGACACCGACTTGTGTATCATTTTGTCCCTTGATAAAGGTCGGCGTATAATAAATTCCCCCATTCACCAGAGCCCCCACCCCCGCAATTAAATGTAAAGGACTAACCGCCAATCCGTAACCATAACTTAAACGGGAAGACTCTACCTCATTCCATTTATCTTTTTTATAAATTCCCTGAGGCACCCCTCGTTCCGATAAAGGAATAGGTAATTTTTTATAAAAGTTTAATTGGTCAAAAAAAGCCCTCTGCTTTGGTGCGCCAATTTTTAATCCGATTTGGGCAGCCCCAATATTGGACGACAAAATTAAAATTTCTGGAACCGTTAAAATACGGGCTTGTCCCATATAATCTTCAATCGGTTTCACGCCACGACCTTCCAACTTGAGCGGTTTACGGGCATCAAATGAACTGGATACCGTAATTGTTTGACTTTCCAATCCCAAAGCAACATTAAACAATTTGAAAATAGAGCCGAACTCATAGGTTCCTAAACTGACCTGATTAAATCGTTCTTTACCTGCCTTTTTGGCACGTAAATTAGGATCATAATCCGGTAAAGAAACACTGGCTAAAATCTCCCCGTTTTCTACATTCATCACAACGGCCAAACCACCTGTTGCCTGAAACTTTTTAATTCCCTCGGTCAAGGCATTATACACAATTTCCTGAACAGAAACATCAATGGATAATTGGACATCCTCTTGTGTGAGTTGATTGTCATAGGCCTTTTCAATCCCCGCAATCCCATAATTATCCACATCAACGCCCCCCAACAGATGCGATAACAACCTGCCTTGGGGATAAATTCGTTTTTCAACGGGGGTGGCCGTTAAAAAATAATATCCCAACCAATTGATATCTTTTCTTTCCTTGGGGGTAATATTACGTTTAATATATTCAAATCCCGCCGAACTGGTCAATGCTTCCAAAACGGTGGCCTTGGAAACATCCACCAATGCATGAGAGATATTTTCAGCCACTTGATTGACATCTTCCTTGATCAAAGCGGGATTCACCGACAAATCATAAGTGCGCATATTGGTTGCCAATAACACGCCGTTTCTATCCAAAATATTATGGCGCTGTAAAATATATTCCGTTTGAATAGAATTATCAAAATGATGTCCGTTAAAATTCAAAACAGTCAATTGAAATAACCGCACCCCCAACAACAAAAAACAAATACCGGCCAAAATGGTTATTCCCAACATACGATTAGCGGCGATTTTCATTTGATGACGTGTTGTCATATCCAAATAACGCCACTTATCCGCATGTGATAAAGGTATTTCCTGACAGGGCGTATAAAACGGCACTTTTTTCTTTTTCCACAGCATCGATTTACTCCGAAATTAAATTGGGTTTAACCGGTGGTTTAGGGGCCGGCCGATCCGTCAAATTTTTAGATTGCACAATTTGTGAACCACGATAGGCCTGAACATTTAATTGTTTGGCTAATTGGCGTAAACGGTTGGGATCAGTATGATAGGCCCATTCGGCATTCAAACTGTGTAATTGTTGTTCAGCCGAACGCATTTGCCTGTAAATCCCCGCCAATTCTTTTTCCCTTTCCAAAACAGAGTATTTTAATAAAAACATCCCTACCCCAGCCATTAAAGGCATCACAATACACAAACCGAAAAAGATTTTTTTACTCATCCTGCACTCCATTTTTAATCGCCCAACGTAACTTTGCCGAATGAGCCCGTCCGTTTTGATCCAACTCTTGTTGAGAGGCCAACACAACTTCCTTTTCAGGAATATAAAAAGACTTCTCAGATTTTTGAATCTGCCGAGCATATTTATTCCGATGCACTTTGGTATCAGCATTATTTTTCAAAAAATTCTTTACAATTCTGTCTTCCAACGAATGAAAAGAGACCACCACCAAACGGCCTTGAGGTTTTAAAATCTGTTTTGAACTTTCTAAGGCCCGTTCCAATTCCCCTAATTCATCATTGACATAAATGCGCAAGGCCTGAAAAGAACGTGTCGCACTATCGGTATGATCTTTGGGTTTAGGCATCACATGATGAATCACCTGAGCCAGTTGTTGCGTTGTCATCAAAGGACGGTTTTCCACGATAGCCCTTGCAATCTTACGACTTAACTTTTCCTCCCCATACTGATACAAAATATCGGCAATTTGATTTTCATCAAACGTATTCACAACATCACCGGCCGACACCCCCTGACTGCTCATACGCATATCCAATGGGCCGTCAAAACGTAATGAAAACCCCCGTTCAGGTGTATCAATTTGCATAGAAGATACCCCCAAATCCAACACAAATCCATCTACGGGATTTTGAATATACCGACACACCGTTGAAAAACAATCCGGAATGAATTGAAAACGTTCACCAAACTCTTTTTCCATTTTTTTGGCAGTAACCACTGTCGTCGGATCTCTATCAAAAGCAATCACACGATTATTGGGATTTTTTTGTAAAATGGCACGACTATATCCACCCGCACCGAAAGTCCCATCAACAAAGGTTCCACCGACAGGATTTAAGCGTTCCAAAACTTCCCTCAATAAAACTGGAATATGTGGTAAATTCATTCATAATCCTTTTACGAAGAGTATAGCGTAAAATCGCCCATAATAGCAAGGAGAAAATGCATAAAATCATAAAAAAAAGCCCACTTAAAAAGTGGGCTGAAAGATAAAAACACCTTAGATTAACTCGTCACGTGTAAACCAAAAATTAATTTCACGCATCGCACTGGCGGAAGAATCCGAACCATGTACGGAATTATGTCCCTTACTTTCGGCATATAAACGACGTAAGGTGCCTTCGGCAGCTTCAGCCGGATCCGTCTTACCCATCAATTCACGATACCGAGAAATCGCATTATTTCCTTCCAACACTTGCACTTGAATAGGACCGGAAGTCATAAATTCAACCAAACCGTCATAAAAGGGTTTTCCTTTGTGTTCGGCATAAAAAGCAGAAATTTGTTCTGTTGTCGGATGTTCCACCCGCTTACTGGCCACAATTTTCAAACCGGCCGATTTAATTTTCGCATTAATTTCATCTTCCAAATGACGTGCCGTTGCATCTGGTTTAATCATTGAAAAAGTCCGTTCAATAGACATCATATCCTCCTTGGTTAAATGATAGGCCAAAGATAATCTAATTTTATTCAAATGTCAAGTTTTCAAGTATAATAAAAATTTTTCCAACGCTTTAGCCCGATGGGAAATTTTATTTTTAATCTCAGAAGATAAAGCCCCAAAAGGTTTTTCGTATCCATCGGGAATAAAAATGGGATCATAACCGAATTTTTCCAATGAATCATCTGGATGATCGGTGATTTTTCCGAACACTTGTCCCTCAAAATAAAAAGGCGTTCCATCCGATTTAACAAGACATAAACAACAATTAAAATGGGCCGACCAATCATCATATGGTTTTAATCTGTCCCAAATCACTGAAAAAACATCAGGATAACCACCATTCTCCTTTGCATAACGAGCCGAAAATAACCCCGGTTCATTGTTAAGGGCATGAATACATAACCCGGAATCATCCGCCAGTGTCATCAGTCCTGTTTGTTTCACACCATGAATTGCTTTTTGAAAACTGTTTTCCTGAAACGTCTGACCCGTTTCTTCACAATCAGATAAGCCCACTTCCTCTGGTGAAACAACTTGATACCCCAAAGGCAATAAAATCTCACGAAACTCTTTTAATTTATGGGCATTATGGGTGGCAATTAAAATCCGCATATTCCTTCCTTTATAAAAGAAAAACCCGCCTGAAAAGACGGGTTAAAACTACAAATATCACTTATTTTAAAGTCAAATTTGTGGCACAGGTTTTACCATTTTCTTCTTTTAATTCATAGGAAATGGCTTGTCCTTCATCCAAACGTTTTAATTGTGCTTCACGCATTGCGGTAATATGCACAAAAACATCTTTATCACCTTCATCCGGTGTAATAAAACCATAACCCTTTTTATAGTTAAACCATTTAACTTTTCCTGATAACATTTTTAACTCCTTGTATCAAAAAAAACGCCTTGTCGTCAGCCAAAACAATTCGAAAGCAATAGATAACAAGACTTTTTACAAAACCTGTCCATCTGAAACAGCATCCGAAGACATTTTCACTATAGGCGTATTTTTTATAAAACGCAAGTATTTTTATACACCCTATCCACAATTTATTATTTTGAAATTATTTTTGTTTCTTCTTTGTTTTCTTTTTTATGAATTATCTCAAATAGAATAAAATATAGCATAAAAATATAGGTAATTTTTAACAGTAAAAAATCGAACTAAAATACAAAACTTCTCTATAAAAAAACAAGATAAAAATTTGTATTTAGAGATTAAAAACCACTATTCAAAGCGACTTATCCAATTTGGCGGGCAACGCTGTGCAGTATGAGAGCTTTTAATTCTACTATTTAATCTCCCACTTGAGGAATCTTTCTCTTTATAACAGTAGCTTGTGTCTGCGACACTTTTTGTCCTTGATGTGATTTTTCCGCTAACAAAATTTCTAATTTAGATGTTTTTGGTTTTGCATAAGCCTTCACTGCAGAAGCTAAATCATTAGATTTAGGAAAACGTTCTATATTTTCTTGACTGATAATTTTCTTTCCATTTTTATCTTTTAACTCCATCAACATGGGTAAAATTGTCAAAAAATATTTTTTCCGTTCTTCCTTAAATGAAGATATCCCGCAAAGTAAGTGATTTTGTCCATTCATAAATTCATATTTAGGATCTCTTATATCAAAAGCTTCTCGTTCAATTGGTAAGCATCCTTTTTCATCTTTTATCACATCCAATAAGTTATACAAATCTTTTGGATTTTCCATTTCATGACTCCAACTAGCCAATTTTTCCGCCCATTGTTCAGGTTTAACTAATGGTTGCCCATCCCTTCCTTTTAATTTCAAAAGAACAGGAAGCATTTGTAGTATTTTTTCACGTCCCTCCGGTGAATAAATATCTAAACCTTGGAGTAATTGATTTGAGCCGTATTCTGTCTGGAAATCCTGTGCAACAAAAGGTAAAGTTCCATCTTTTTTTTGAATCACTTGTATAAATGTATTAAATTCTTCTTTATTGTCATATCCTCCTGATAACTTTTCAACTATTGTTTTTGTATCAATTACATTTTGATCATTTCTGTTTACAGATAACAAATATTTTAAAATATTCGCATCCTGACAAAAATTGAACTGGCTTTGTACATCTTCATTGGTAAACAAATAATCTTTATCCTGCTTTTGTAGAGCTAACATATCCTGTATTTGTTCTAAAGAGCCTGCTTTCATAATAAAAGATAATGAAGGAGAAATTTTTTCATTTTTTGAGATACCTTCATGTATGAGGCGTATATATTCTTCCATATTTTCATTCTTTGCTGCTTGAAGGAGCTTTCCCTGAATAGAACGTGCTTTTTTCGGACATTCCTTGAGTTTCTCCATTAAACTCTGTGGCAAATGAAATGATTCAGGTATGTCCGTAAGACCTTTATCACTTTCTTTAATTGGACAGCTTTCATCATAAATATCCTTGTAAGCACTATATTTATGTTTACCATGATATAGTTCATCCAACATTGCTTTTATCATTTCTTCTTCTATTTTAGCTGCATCTGTTTGCCCATCGGGGGTTGTATATTTTTTGGAGATTTTGTCATATAATCGTGTTTCTAAGCGTTTACCTGTTTTTTTAAATACTTCGTAATAGACACGTGCACCCTGTGTATATGCTTGTGCTTCTCTCAAAAATCCTAGTTGATGCCATGCATATGCATTTTCCATTGAAGAGCCAAAAGCGCTACGTTCGTCCCATTCATAAGTTTCTTCATCCTCTTGTTCTGCATGTTTGAGTTCATGTGCAAGTGTAAGAATTAACAAATCTCGGTCATTTACTTCTTCAAAAATAACCCTGTTATCTTGAGGTTTATACGCAGCCGCATAATCTCTAGATTTATAATTATTACCTGCCGTCGTTATATCTATTGTTAAAGGGTGTTCTTTTGACCTAAAAGTTGGAAACTCTTTATATAAAGGTGGTTCTTTTCCATTTAAATCATACACCAATTTTATAGCACGTTGTATGTTTTGTTCCGTTTCACTTAATTCTTCTGGACTAATTTTCAAAAATTCAGGTAAAGAGACGGCCTTTATTTTTCCCTTTAATTCCTCTGCTTTTTCTCTTTTATCCTTACCCCATGGATGTTTAATAGCAGCTTGATCTTCTTGGGATAAGGATACCCCATATTTAACTAAAATTGTGTCCATTGAATTGATCATAATATTTCTCCTTTGAGTTCACATTAGACCATATTTTTAAAATAGATACAATGAATTTTTCTTTAAAATAAAATTACTTTAAAAAGTTCGAATGTCAGTATGAGTTTTAAAATTCATCAAAAAACTCAAAAAAATACGAAACATAATAAAATCAATCGCTTATAAGAAAACGAGTTCGATTGTTGATGAAAAGAACCTGTTTTTGAAATGACTACAATCGAACCGCATTAAGTTATTGAAAAGTAAAAAAAGTCGCTATTTTTAGCGACTTGTCCAATTTGGCGGAGTGTGATATGCAAAGAACGAACAGAAAAACTATTTGACAAAGCATTTATTTATAGATAGAATTAATTATAATACTTAATCCGAAAAAGGAGATATTATGGAAAACTGTAAAAAACAGTGGTTATATGTATTATTAGCATTATTATTTGGCAACTGGGGTATACATAATTTTTACGCTCGGCGTGTTAAGTTTGCAATACTTCAATTTGTATTAGGAATATCTCTATTCTTCTGGAAAGGTATAATTTTTTGGGGATCAATGTCTATTTTTGCCGTTCTATTATTCATTTTATATTTTTTAACAATATGGATTATTATTGATATATTTAAGGTAAACAAAGATGGAGAAAATAATACATTCTTATTATCCCCTAAAATGGTTATTTTTTGTGGAATAGGAAAGATTATAGAATTATTGGTAATGTCGTGGTTATTTTTCCATACAATCAGTCTAACTTTAATATAATTATTTATTTTCTGTTCTCTATGGAAAAAAGTGATACGTTAAAAAAATCCTTGGGAATTGTACTGGACCCGAACTTTTACAATTACTTGATAAATAAGGAATTTTAATTTTACTGGTTCGAGCCGAACAATTTTTTAAGCGTTTTATAACCATCTGCTTCGAACTCGTATAAGTCATTGAAAATAAAAGAAAAAGTCGCCTTTTAAAACGACTTGTCCAATTTGGCGGGAAGTTCTGTGCAAAACGGGAACTATTAAATATTCCTTGATAAAAGACTTAGAATAAGATAAGATTTCAATTAAGGGGTATAAATGAATACAAAAATACAAAATATATATGTAAGCAAATTTTTAATCATTACGGCTTTGGTTGGTGTGACAGAGTTTATTTTCTTTTTGTTCTATGCTTTACAAAAATGTAATACGCCCTTTATCTACTGGGGAATTTTATTGATAGCCGTAATATTTGATTTATTATTAATTAAGCATTTAAAAAATTCCAATATTCCTTATATTCGTATTTCAAATGCAGGTCTAGAATGGAAAGAATTTAAAATTCCATGGTCTGAAATTAATTTAATTACATTACGTTATGCGTCTGTATGGAATTTCAATGCACCACGTTCCGATAGAGGCTTTCCTTATTTGGAAATACAAACAAAAAACGATAAATATAAAATAGGCCTAAAATTATTAATGGATAAGGAACGTCGAAAATTATTGGACGCTATCAATGAATATGATACGATTATGTATAAAGGAACAAAATACAGTACCAATTATATGTTTATTTTAATGGCTATTTTAGGAACAGTTTATATCGTTGGACATATACTGTATTTTTATAATCAATTTTGGAGATAAAGGATGAAATATAGAAATCTTTTGGTTCTATTCTTTTTACTTTGTGGTTGCCAAGCGGGACCAAAATTTTATGATGGTACTCAAGATATTCGAATATTTTCTTCCCCAAACACAACAATAAAAATAGGGGATAATACACTAATAGCCAAAGATGCAGAAAAGGAGCTGGGACATGCATATGCTGGAACAATAAAAACAAAAAGATCCTTTTGGTCAATTAGTGCGACTATTTCAAAAGATGGTTTCCAAGATAAAACAATAGAAATAGAGAGTAAGCTAACAGATGACCAATGGGCTGAAAGGGAAGGAATGTTTGGGGGTGTAAGTTCTACATCTGCTTTTTTCTTATTACCACCATTTTCAACAGTTTCTGATACGTGTTATGGAATAGTGCAGGGACCACGTTTTGTAGGGGCAGACCCCTATCATGATACTGTATTAGGATTTTTTGGAGCATTTTTTGGTGGAATTGGAGGTTTTGTTTATGGTATAGGACATGATATTTACAATACATTATATGGAATTCCAGCAGCAACTATTATGAATCCATGGTACGAGTATGATCATTCTATTAATTTATCAATGGAAATACTGGAACCAACGAATGAATTTTTAGAAAATTGTCATAAAGATAAAGAAAATTTTATTGGAAATAATTCATGTTTAAATTGTCAAATAAATGAAAAAGTAATTTCTACGCAAGAAGAATGTAATCGTTGTCCCAATCGTGAATGGACACAAAGTCTGTATTGTTCTTTAAAAAAGAATCAAAATTGAAAAGGAAAGTTGAGATATATTGTGTATAAAAAGTTCGAATGTTAGTATGGGTTTTAAAGTGTATTAAAAAACTTAAAAAATATGAAACGCAATAAAATCAGATACTTATTCAAAGACGAGTTCGATTGTTGATAAAAAGAGCCTGTTTTTGAAATGACTACAATCGAACCGAAATAAGTCATTGAAAAAAAATAAAAAAGTCGCTATTTTTAGCGACTTGTCCAATTTGGCGGGAAGTTCTGTGCAAAACGGGAACTAATAGATGAATTTCCTAGACTAAATTGTAGTCTTAATCTCATTATTATACTAGTCTGTCCAACACCTAGTATTAGAAAAAAGAATACCTTTTTCTAGCCTTTCACTTTTTGAAACTTCAAAGCTGTCTTTTGATTTCTTATAGCATGGAACTTTTTTGCTTCCAACATAGCTTTGTTCTGTCCCTTTTTAAGAGTTTC
>JAZUJZ010000064.1:0-2788 GCA_045643025.1 Alphaproteobacteria bacterium | reverse complement strand
CATTGTCAGGTAGAGAAAGCTTACCTCTTAATAAATCATCAAAAACAATTCGATTTTCGTAACTTCCCGGAGAACGCATTCTGATAATAAAAGGTTTTCCTGCTTTCAAATTAGATAAAATTTCCTCATCCGTTAAATCACGACATTTTGCATAACGGCCATAATAACCCGAACGAAGTCCCTGTTTTTCTTGAATTTTTCGCATCATTTCAATTTCTTCAGCAGAACAAAAACAAGGATAGGCCAATCCATTTTTCACCCACTCTTTTGCATAGGCCTGATAGATTTCCTTACGTAATGACTGAGTATATGGTCCATAATTTCCACATTCTAAACCATCTAATTGAGGTCCTTCGTCTGGAATCACACCATAATGTCCCATAGCACGCAAAACAATCTCAACAGCTCCCTCTACTTTACGGGCTTGGTCTGTATCTTCAACCCGCAGAAAAAAGACACCTTTATTTTGATGTGCTAAACGTTCGGCCAAAAAACCTTGGTAAAAATTACCGATATGCAAATAACCGGTAGGACTGGGTGCTAAACGAGAAACCACCGCTCCATCCGGTAACTGTCTGGGGGGATATTTTTTTTCTATCTCTTGAATAGTCGGTAATTTATTCGGAAAAAGTAAATCCAAAATTTCGGGTGTCATCTATCTATCCTTTCATTATGAGAACGGATTATACCATAATTCCAATCATACTGCAAGATGTCTTAAGATTTTGGTACTTGAATTTTGGCAAAGTATCCCGGTTTAATCAGCGTCTTGGCATAGGTGGGATTTACCATTTGCACATTAAAAGGTGCCCGTTTCATCTTTTCTGACACATAGTCAAAAAAATCTTCGGCCAATTTATCCCGTTGTTCCCAATTTAATACGTAAAAGACACACGCATCTGTCCGTTGGGTTGAACGTCCGCAACGAGCCAGTTTTTGTGTAATATCCGCATTTGGAACAATGAATTGTTCCATACCGGCCACTTGTTTTGTTTCAGGTTGTTTTTTTCCACCACCCATAGAACATCCAAACATCATTCCAATAATGAAAAATGCCCCTAAAACATACCATAAATATTGTTGTATTTTATCCCGAATTTGGCCCAAGTCCATATTGGGGATTTTTGCCTTAATTTCATCCAACTTTGTTTGTGATGTTTCCTGTGCTTGAGGAGTTTCCACCGGCGCTGCCACAGGCGAAGTCGGCACTTGGGCAGAAGGTGGTGTTTGTAACACAGGTTGTGCAACAGGTGATGCAACTGCCGGTTGTGCCTGTTGCTCTGGTTGCACCGTTGGCGTGACAGGTTGCGGTGTGACGGTCTGAGGAGTTGCCGTTTGAGGAGTTTGAGAAACAGGTTGAGGAACTGGATTAAAACTCGGGGCTTGAACCGGTGGGGCCTTAAAAACTGGATCTGTCATCTTATTCTCCTTTTTTGACTAAATTAATAAAATTAAATTTAACAACCAATAACAATTCCGAATCCGGCATATTTGGAACAGGTACTCCAATAATCGCCGCTTCTTGATTAACCGCATTTGAAAAATCAAAGCTGGCCACCTCACCCTCTTTACTATCTATGGTTAAGATTGTTTTAGCTTTTGAATTTTTCACAGAAGTATTCATCAAAACGGATAAATTTGTATAGGGTGTTTGTAACATGCATTCCCCTAAATTGAACCGCACCTGCCAATTACTGGGAATAACCATTTGACCTTGGGCCAAAGGCACAACTTTATCGTAATTCATCACCTTTTCCACCAATTGAAATGCATCAACCAAAGGATTAAAGACCAGTAAATTTCCCCCCGTTCCAGAAGTACTGGAGGCCACCCTTTTAGAACCAAAATCAGAAAGAATCTGCTGCCAATGGGTCACGTTAGAATAAGGTTTCACCTCATATACGGAAATTTGGGCAGATAAAAGATATCTGTCTTTTACCAATGAAGACATTAACGAACGAACTTTGTCCAATTCTGATCGGGTTAAATTCAATGTGATTTGATAATTCAACCAATCAGAGGCAATCGGGTTAAATTTTCCACCAGAAAGTGCATCCACAACCGACATCATTACCTGTTTATTTTTGGGTAATTGAATAATGACCTGTGATTTTTCCTTTAACACAATGGTTTTTCTGTCGGCCTCATAACTATAAAAAACACCCGCTTGTTTTGTGAGCTCTTCCACCACAGCCGATAACTCACCCCGTAATGTCGTTGCCGTTAACACGGGACAAATCTCCAATTCAGATTCCACTTGAATATCTGTTTCATAAAGCAAATTTACCAAAGCTTTATCCAATGGCTGTTTACGAAAAGAAAAACCATTTACTTGAAAACGGGGTAATTGATCCGTATAAAACGGCAAACGCACGGAAAAATCTTGCTTTTCCAAAGGAACCATTGTGGTTAAGTTTTGCTCAAAAACGCTATCTACCTGACAACGAAAAGGCATTTCTAAATCAAAATAGACAAAAGAACGAGGCAATTCCATAGCCGCCATTGCCTTACATATCCATCCCGTCAAAAGAAAAACAATCAAAACACCTAAATTTTTCATTTATTTCCCCATTTTAAGTTTTTTTCGGTTTCAAAGAAAAACTCAATTTTCTTTGTACACCATTTTGTGTTGTTTGTGAAGTAGTTTTTTCAACATCTCCCTTTTCCGTCTTTGATAATTTGTCTTTCACTTCATCTTCCAACTGTTCATATTGTTGTTGAACGGCCTTTTCATCCAAGGGAGTTTCTTCCTCCATTAATTCAAAGCCATCGGGTGCCGGCCCCAAAT
>JAZUJZ010000063.1:0-11078 GCA_045643025.1 Alphaproteobacteria bacterium | reverse complement strand
GAATGCTTTGCTACAACGACTTTTAATTGATCGGCCACATCTTCCGCCATATCCGAAATTTTTTCCAAACTATAGATAAAATCTTTTAATTGCAATTGGTTGGCCAGTGGCATTTTTTTATCTGAAAAAACACGTTTTTTTAGGGCCATCGCCATCACATCTACCTGATGTTCTAATTGATAAGTATGTTGAATTTCAATATCCCCCGTCTGACCGGAAAAAAATGATTTCACGGCACTGATTAACTCCCCGACACAATCCAAATCCGTATGAATCATTTGCAACAAATCAGCGTGTAATTTTTTAGGTAAAGCGGGTTGTTCCACAGACCATAAAATCACATCAGATTCATACTTATTGATAATTTTATCACACCCTTCCAACAATTCAATTAAATCAGATCGCATATCCGGTAAAAGCATGTGATGATAAAGATTTAACTCCATTTGCCGGCGTAATTGATCGTTTTCCGCCTCTAAATCACTCACTTGCTTTTGCAAAAGAATAAATTTTTTATCAACCTTTGCAATCAGATAATGTTCAAATGCTTGCAGTAATAAGAAACCGGCCTGTGTGATATTCATTAAAAAAGTATTCAACTGTGTTTCCACAGTCCGTGTTTTGCGAAACAAGATAAATTTATTTTGCATTTTTCCCCTTTCCCAACTCGGCCAATGCAGAACGCATAAAATCATCCAAATCCCCATCCAAAACCCCCTGAGTATCAGATGTTTCACAGTTTGTTCTTAAATCCTTAACCATTTGATAGGGTTGTAAAACATAGGAACGAATTTGATTTCCCCAACCATTATCACCTTTTTGTGCATTAACCTGACCTTGACTTTCCAACCGTTTTTGTAATTCTCGTTCATACAATCTGGCCCGCAGCATATTCCATGCATACTCACGGTTTTGAATTTGACTGCGTTGTGTTTGACAAGCCGCCACAATTCCCGTCGGAATATGGGTAATACGCACAGCACTTTCCGTTCGATTCACATGCTGACCACCTGCCCCGCTGGCCCGATAAACATCAATACGACAATCGGCAGGATTAATATCAATTTCAATACTATCATCTACCACAGGATAAACCCACACAGAAGAAAAACTGGTATGACGTCTGGCATTGGCATCAAAGGGTGAAATACGCACCAAACGGTGCACACCGGATTCAAACTTTAACCAACCATACGCATTCGTTCCTATAATTTTAAGGGTTGCCGACTTAATTCCCGCTTCTTCTCCCTCGGATTCCTCTAATAATTCTACACGATATCCCGATTTTTCTGCCCAACGTTCATACATACGCAATAACATACTGGCCCAATCTTGAGATTCTGTTCCCCCCGCCCCTGAATGAATTTCAATAAAGGCATCATTTTGATCGCCTTCTTGTGATAATAAACTTTCCAATTCCACCTTTTCAAAATCATGATTCATGGATTCAAATTGCTTTTCTGCTTCAGAAAGTAATTCTTCTTCTCCCTCGGATTCAGCCATCTCAATCATATCATAGGTATTCTGTAAAACCAATTCCATCTGTTTAATTTTATCAATGGTATTGGTTAAATATGTCCGTTCACTTAACAGTTTTTGGGCCTTCACGGGATCATCCCATAAATGAGCATCCATGGCCAAATTTTCCACTTCCGCTTGACGTTTCAGGAGATTTTCCCAGTCAAAGACGCTCCTTTATAAGGGTCAAAATGCCCCTATATTTTTCATTGAGTGTGATAATTTCTGCTTTCATTTTATCTTACCTTTTTCCATTTTCTTTTGCAAAATCATAAACCAAAACACCTTAGCCATGTTGATCTGGATTTGCTTTTATCTATCATAAGACTAAGCAATCATACATTTATTTTCCTCTAATACAATCCTCCGAGATCGGGTAAATTCTCCATCTCCTCCATCAAGGGCATATCCTGACCAATCACTTGGGCGGGCTTTGTCAAATCTGTATCCATTCTAAAGGCCTCTGTAATCACGTTGGTATCCCCTTTCTTGGCAATTTTCCCCGTTGTCGCATTCACACGCACCAGTTTCACATCCTGTGGAACCCGGAAAGGCATATCAGGAACATCCCGTAATGCTTGTTTCATAAAATCACGAAAAACAGGGGCCGCCACCACACCACCCGTATCATGGGGTCCCAAACTCTTCGGGCTGTCAAATCCAACCCAAACACCCACCACCAAATCCGGAGAAAAACCAATAAACCAAGCATCATTACTGTCATTACTTGTTCCTGATTTTGCCCCCAACGTTTTTTTCACGGAACGCACAGATTTTCCCGTTCCCCTTTCCACAACACCTGTTAAAATATTAACCATCTGATAAGCACTTACAGGATCTTGAATTTGTTCCCTGTCATCCGGAATTTGGGGCATTTCATTCATAGTGCTCATCTCACCCGAACAACGATCACAAACCCGTTCATCTCGCTTATATAAAGTTTTACCTGTTCTGTCCTGAACACGGTCAATCAAACTCGGGGTGATTTTTTTGCCTCCATTCACCAACATACCATAGGCCGATACCAAACGCATCAATGTTGTTTCACTGGCCCCCAATGCTGTGGCCAAATTAGGTTCCAACTTATCAGAAATACCAAACTTTTTTCCGTAATCCAAAATCTTACGCATTCCAATGGTCTGAGCCAAACGCACAGTCATTAAATTACGTGACTTTTCAATCCCGACACGGAAAGTGGTCGGGCCATAAAATTGCCGAGAGTAATTTTGTGGCTTCCATTTGGTGCCATCTAATTTTTCCATCACAATAGGAGCATCTAAAATTAAACTGGACGGATTGTATCCAGAATCCAGCGCAGCCAAATAAACAAAGGGCTTAAAACTGGACCCCGGCTGACGAAGGGCTTGAACAGCCCGATTAAACTGATTTCGTTCAAACGCAAAACCACCCGCCATCGCCATAACACGCCCCGTATGGGGATTCAGTGCTACCAAAGCCCCTTCCACTTCCGGCATTTGTTCCAAAGCATATGACTCTCCCTTTTTGGAAACCAAAATAATATCCCCAACCGAAAGCACATCAGAAACCCGCTCCACTTTTTTAGAAGAAACACGCCCTCCTTCCAAAGCCGGTATTGCCCAGGTCATTTGGGATAAAGGCAACACCCCCTGTGTTCCATCCGGAAATTGAATTTCGGCGCCCCCGTCTGATACAGCCACAACGCCCGCATATTTCCAATTTTTGGGCGTATATTGTTTTTGATATTCCTGCAATGCTTCATGTAAATCCCCCTCTATATGAGCCACCGCCCCCCGCCATCCATGACGACGATCGTATTCAATTAAACCGTCTTGTAAGGATTGAACGGCCACCTTTTGCATTTCCGGATTCACCGAAGTCTTTACTGTCAAACCACCCAAAATAATGGATTCATCCCCATATTTATCCACAATAAAACGGCGCACCTCTTCGGAAAAATACTTTCCTTCCGCCAAATTCTTAACAGAAGTCGGCGTCATATGTATGGGTGCCCGAGTCGCTTGAACCGCTTGGTCCGGGGTAATATATCCATCTTCTACCATACGGGAAAGAACCCAATCTCGCCGTTCTTTTGCCAACTGTTCATGGCGCACAGGATGATAATTATTGGGGGCTTTAGGTAAAGCCGCCAGATACGCCATTTCATCTAAAGTTAATTCATTCATGGATTTATTAAAATAGGCCATTGCCGCACTGGCCACACCATAGGCACCTTGTCCTAAATAAATTTCATTCAGATATAATTCCAAAATATGTTCTTTGGTAAAAGTATGTTCCATTTTACGGGCCAAGATTGCCTCTTGAATTTTACGGGACAGAGTCCGCTCGGAAGACAACAACATATTTTTGGCCACTTGCTGAGTAATCGTTGAGGCACCCATAGCCCTTTTACCTTGGCCAAAATTTTTCACATTAGAAACAACAGCCCGAGCAACCCCCATATAATCGATACCACCATGTGTATAAAAATTCTTATCCTCAGCCGAAATAAAGGCCTTTTTCAATAAATCCGGAATCTTTTCCAAAGGGACAAAAGATCTTTTTTGTTGGGCATATTCCGCCAATAAACTACCATCTTGGGCATAAAAACGTGTTGTAATCGGGGGACGGTAATCTTCCAATTTTTGATAATCAGGCAATCCGATTGAATAATGAAACACAACCAAAAAAGCCACAATGGCAATGCTGATACATGCAAAAAAGAAAAGACTGACCAAAGTGGATAAAAATCGCATTTATATTTCCTTGATGAATGGTTTTAATTTTACGAGATTTTTCCCCGCAATACAAGTAAAAAGTTTATCCTTTATTTTTGACATTGATAGAAAGCGGTATTTGGAAAAAACAAGCAACAACTAAAATACTGTGTGTCTTGAAAAACAGCATGTAAATTTTTCTTTTGACACTCTTGTTCGGCCAACAAAGCCCTTTCGGACTCATCATTCCACAAAGGATTATAGCACACCGCCGGTCTGGTTGCTGTTGATTGTCCAACAGTCTGAACTTGCCCCGCTGTATGACGTGCATCAATAAAAGCCGCACAAGAACCCAAAAACAGCCATCCAAAAATCACAATCAGAGTTCTCACTCTTCCCCCCTTTTTTTCGGACCTTATAAAACAACCGTTTCAGTTGCATCCGACTTTTGTAAAATCGCTTCTAACTGAGCAATTGCCTCTGTCTGTGTAATTTGTTGAACCACCGCATACTCCGGTGCCAAACGAGAACAAGCCGTTTCATATAATTGGTGTTCACTGTAATTCTGGGTGGCCAAACCGGGGTCACGATACAATTCACGCATAACCTGAGCCAAAGCAATCGGATCACCCGACCGAATTTTATCTTTATATTCGGCAGAGCGCTTTGTCCATGGTTGACGTTTCGTTTTAACTTTTGTCTGCAATGTCGTAATCACAGATTCCATCACAGCAGGGGACACAACAGAACGTAATCCGTTATGAATGGCTTTATCCGAGGGAATCATAATTTTGGAATCTTTTTCAAATTGAACGGTAAAACATTCAACTTCTTTTCCGTCTATAACTGCGGTTCGTCGCTCACTCACTCGCCCTACCCCACGCGCAGGATAAACAACAAAATCGCCAGGATTGAAAGTATAATCTTTACTCATATTCTTCCTTTCGTTTTGTTTTTAAGACAGTCATACTATACCACATTTTTTTGTTTTTTTCCACAAAAAAATTGCTTAAAAATGTTTATTTTGAAAAGGCCAAAAAAAACTTGATTTTTTTGCTCCGTTTCGCTATAATGAATTCTATGGGTCTGTAGCTCAGTTGGTTAGAGCTGCCCGCTCATAACGGGCTGGTCGGGGGTTCGAGTCCCTCCGGACCTACCAAGTTTTAAAAGTCGTCTGAAAAAGGCGACTTTTTCTTTTATTTGAAAGGGCTTATACTGGTTTGAACCTATACGACTTAAAAAACTGCATTTTCTTATTAGGTTCGAACTCGTTTCATTGAAGAGTACATTATTTACGACTTACATATATTCTCAAAAGTTGCATTAATCCAGCAATGAACATACAAAAAGTAAACAAAGTCCATATACCACAATTACTTTTCATTAAAAATGACGGATAATCAGAATTAATATATAATTGTAATTCTTCAGCAGGTGTTTTGTTTTTAAGAGAAGAAATAATTTTGTCTTGCAATAATATTAACGAACCACAAAAACCATCCCCTGATGGATCATTTTCACTAGATACAGCAATGCTATCAAACATTGATACCCTTTTTGTTGCTAATTTACTGTGACCTTCAATTTTTGTTATACTTGATAGTTTTCTTTGCCAATATATTGTATCAGTCATAGTGTTACGATAAATACAAATATCTTGAGTTCTATCACATTCAAGTTGATTCTGATTAATAAAAATACAAGTTGATGCAAAAAATCCTCCAAGCACCAGCCATAAAATACTTACTTCCAAGCGGGGCAATGGGAAATTTTTTGGTTTCAAAAATCTATAAATTTCTGAACAAACCAACCAAATACCACTTAGAACGACACCTAATGCCAAGCCATAAAGAAGATATTTTCCGCTTTTATCAATTGTTAAAAAACCAAAACAATGTAATAAAAGTAAAATTAAGCATATAATGATTGTAGTAAGATGCATTATAAGAGACACTCTATTAGCAGCAATTGCATCTTTTTTACGCTGATTTTCTTCTTTTTCAAATTCTGCGATTATATTTTTCATTCAAATCCCCATTTTTTAGAAGGAGTATAATGGAAAAATTTAAAAACATCAAGAAATATTTCAGGAGTTAGTTCCCATTATGCACAACATCTCTTACCAAAGAAAACAGAGGAAGAAAAACTTCCTCTGTTATTTGGTTTTATTATTAACCTGTCCCTACTATTTTTTTGGTTTTACTTTGTGAAACATCATTAAAAATCCAATTAAAATACAAAATATCGGGAAAGCATAAAAAGGCCAAGGAGCCCATTCCAGGTCTTGCGCAAACAAAGGCACACTGACCGCAAATAAAAACACAAAATTAACCAAAATCCACACCAAAGCAAAAGATCTTTCTTGAAAGAAAGCCGAAATCGTTTTTCTTTTTTGTTCAGAAAACAAAAGATTGAATGTTCCTTTATAGGGAAAACATAACACCGAATATATCAATATAAATGAAAATTGTGGAGCCGGTTTTGCATAATAAAAAATAATCATTAAAATCAGAAGAGCTGGCAATCCCACCATCGCCATCAAAAATACATTTTTAAATAACTTCCATTCAAATAATGGGTTGTTTAGTGATTTCTGAAACATATGTCGTTTTGCGTAGAGAACAAATGGGGAATAAATAAAAACTTCCCAAAAATTTTCCGATTGGATAAAGGCCTGCCAAATAAAAAAGATATAGAAAAGCGTAAAAAACATAAAAATTCTGGTGATAGGATTACTAGGGGAAACTTCCTTATGCTTTACACGACGCAAATAAAGAGAAACAAAAAATCGGTAGAGCCATAAGCTTAAATAAAGAACACCTAATTGTATTAAAAAAACACCAACAATCTGATTCCCCGACCAATCAAAAAAATAGCCGAAAATAAGAATAAAACCAAAATTAATATAATCAAATAGGATACTATTTTTTGGACGGTTTTGAGGTAATAAATTTTGTTTTCTTTTCATCGTGTCTCCCTGATTTTTAAAATAACCATCAAATCATTTGAATAATTTATTTTTTATCAAATAATAAAGGGTTCGTGGATGTTTGAGAATGGTCATCAGACTGGCATACCAATTAGACATCACCAATTTTTTTAAATTATTGGTATAAAGCATATCAGACTGCCAAATAGCAATATACTTATTTTTCCATAAGGGTACCCTGCGTTTTGTTAAAGACATTGAAAACATCACCATATTCTCAATCCCGTTTTCATTGGTGTAGGGTTCTTCACGCATATGCATTTTCCGATACATTGCAATGGCCGCATCATTATCCCCTTTTTCCGTATAGAGCCGAAAAGTCTTAAAGCCCAATTTTCCGGCCTGACGAATCGTCCATTTAAAAATTTTTTCTCCATAACCTTTGCCTCGTTCTTCGGGTAAAACACCATACCACTCCATAAAAGCATCCTTGGGATATTGGGGATAAGAGGATAATCCCGTCATGCCGACAACACGATCTTCAGCATAAACCAACCAAAATCGAATAAAATTATAAACACCATATTTTTGCGGCTGATCAGCATCACGAATTTCCGCACAACACCTTTCCCAAAAAATATGACGATAGGTCGTTAAAATCGTTTTGATATTTTTCTTATCTACGGGAATAAAAGTCAATTTTTTTCTGAACTGACGAAATATGCGTCTCATCTATCTCTCCAATATTTTTTACATTATATCGTATATCATCATTAAGTCAATCTCTTTTCTATATTAAAACAGGAATCCTACCAAAATCCTCTTGCAATTTAATAACTGTTATTTTAACATAAAACCAATATTTCGTGTTATTTAAGGAAAATATTATGAAAAAAGGATTCATTTTTTTATTTTTAATTTTTATATTTCCGTGTCTGGCAATGTCAGCAGAAAGCAAACAATTTATAGGTGATTTAGGATTTGTTTTGTTAAATGAAAATAAAGATGTAGATGTGGGAAAAATCTTTTTTGGAAGATTCCATCAAAATCATCCTACCCAACATTTATCAAAGGGTGAAAGTATTAAAATGTCCGATGGACACCACGCCTTTCAAGAAATAAAATATTTAGGATATGAAAATAATCAATTATCTTTTGAGATTATCAACACTTTTAACGCTGTCAGTTTTGGAGGCGATATAACAACAAAAAACAAAATAATTACTATTCAACCTTATACCTTTGAACAATTTGTATCTGGAAATGAACAAAAAATTGCGGAAGAATTGCTCTTAGATACAGAATTTTATATGAAAGAACGAACCTACGAAACTTGGTTAAAAAATTGGTTACAAAAAGAAGGATTGGAAAAAAGAGATTCAAACGGAAATACTTTTTTATTAAAAGCAATAGATAAACATGCCATTCAATTTTTATTGAATTTGGGAGCTAACCTTCATGCTGTCAATAACAAAGGCGAAAACATTCTTATGCGCCAAATGAGCATTTGGTCAAATTTAGAACCTAAAATGTTAAAATTTTTATTAAAAAAAGGAATAGATAAAAATCATCGTAATTTGGCTGGAAAAACAATTCGTGATATAATTTTAGAAAAGCTTCAAAATAGGAAAAAAAATGAACCTGAATCACATTGGTTATGGGAAAACGATAAAATAAATCTGGAAATTTTAACAGATAAAGATGATTGTTCGGGGATTTATGATGACAAAACAGAACGATGTTTAGATTGTTTAAGTCCAGAAATTTTAGAGGAAAATTTTTCTGATGAGTCGGCCAAAAAATTATGTGATATATGTCCAAACAGATATCTTTTAGCCGGTGGATGTCATTTGAATATCAAAACAACAACTTGCCATCAAAATGAAAAACATTGGATGTCTTATTTTGATGATGGAATAGAAGATGAATGTCATCCCTGTGAACAGGGAGATTTAAGGATGACAACTTTTGAAGAATGCAAAAGATGCCCCAACCATATTGCCGAAGCAAATCCAGATATAAATTACATGGATGAAACCTATAATCCAAATGATTCTGTAGTCATGTGTTATTCTTGTTTCACAAATGATATTCGAATTTTACGAGATTATCCCATTGGAATAGTCCAAAAATATTGTTCGAATTGGAGAGAGATTACAGAAAAAATCAAAAAATATAATTCATACCCTTTTAGATACTAATTTAATATCATCTACCGCACCATAAAAGCATTATATTTTTTCAATTTCAATACCCACAACACCATATTGACGTTGTTGATCCGGAGAATAGAATTCTTCCAAAACATCTAACAGTTCTTGTTGGCTTGAAAAACCCGCCCATTGCGGTAAAATTTGATGACAAAGGGCAGAAAAATTCTCGGCCAAATAAAGATGCACCACATGTGCAGTAAAACAATCCGAAGCATCAGATAAATCCGAAAAAACGATTGTATCCCCCACATGAATTGCCTGTCTTTTTTCATCATACAAACGTAATTCTACTTTTTTTTGTCCTGATTTCAGTAATTGATAATACTTAGACTGGACTTTCATTGTAACAGACATTTTTTTCCTTTCTAAAAATCTTTATTTGATGTATAATACAGCATAAATTAAAAGGACATAAAATGCAAATAAAAATCTTACGGTCTTTTCATCAAAAAGATTTACCTGTGTATCAGGAGATTTTATCACTTACACGTCCCATTCAAAAATTTTATCCCCATCAACCTGAATGGTTTCAAAACACATTTTTAACCGGACTCAAGAAAGGAGAACGTCTTTGTGTATTGGCCCAGGATTCCAAGGGAAAACTGCAGGGGTGCGCCCTGTTAAAAAACACCCCGCAAGAAAAGAAAATCTGCACGTTGTTTGTTCAACCGGAACTTCGTCGCCAAGGCATCGCCACACAATTAATGGATGTCGCCATGCAGGAATTGGGCCCTACACCACTTTTAACAGTGGCTGCCGGGGTTTTTGAACAACTCCGACCTTTATTGGAAAAATACCACTTTCATTGGTCTGCCACCAAACACAATGATGCCACTTTAGAATATGCCTTTAATGATGCAAAAGCAGATGCCATTCGTGAAGGGTTAATCCCTGTTTTACAAAAACGAATAAAACAAAAATCTTAATTGACACAGGCCTTATAAAAAAGTTGACACATTTCAAATCTATGGTAAAATAATAGAGGAAAGAAAGGAGTGTCCATGGTAGAAGATCCCAAAGAAATTGAACAAGTCCGATCAGAATTTAAATTTGTTTTACGAGAAAAGTTTGATGAAAAAAAATTTGATGAGGATATCCAATCCGGTCAAAAAATTACGGTGGCTGACATTTTAAAATACCGTAAAAAAACATCAGAGGATATTAGTAAAAGCCATAAAACAGAAAAAAACATTGATGCCCTTTGTAATCAATCGGGTATGAAGTGGGTGTGTCATATGCATAACGGAGAATATATTGCCACCGGTCCAAAGGGACAAATCATTCAAAGTAAGAATTTAGATGATTTTAACAGAAAGTTAGCCAAGATTTTTAAGTTGTATAATTTACAACATAAAGAAGAAGGCGTTTGCACATATCACACCAATGCGCAAGGCGAAGAGTATCAAAAAAAGACGGAATCCTTTGCCCGAAATTTTTTGAATGAAGGATTGACCATTAACGGGGATGTTCCCAAATCCAAAGAATTTTGGAAACAGATGAAACAAGAGTTTTTATCCAAAGAAAATCACACCCAAGCCGAATGGGATAAAATCACCCGTTTTATTCCAAAGGAATATATGAAAGAGTCCAATCATTCCCTTTCCCCGCAACAAAGACAATATCTGAACGCCCAATCGGGAAGGATATAGAAAACTACTCTATCTTATTCGGACGATCAAACAATTTACCAATTTCAATACGGGGGTCTTTATGTTGATAAAC
>JAZUJZ010000062.1:0-11170 GCA_045643025.1 Alphaproteobacteria bacterium | reverse complement strand
GATAATCATGGGTGGCAAGCAATACATTATGCTGCGCGTAACGGTTATGTGGGTGTAGTAAAAAAATTAGTCGAACGTGGTGCTGAAATTAATGCAGTAACCAGAGGACACTATACGCCCATGATATTAGCTACTAACACTGAAGGAAAACGTTCTCATCCCGATTATAAAAAAATAGTAGAAATTCTTTGTAATGCAGAAAAAATTCGCAAGGATTACCTCGAAAAATCGGCTATGGAAGCCAAAAAACAACAGATTGAAGCTAGAAAAAAACAAATTCAAGAAGAATTAAAAAGACGTAAAGAAGATCCTTTATGGCAAGCTGTTTGTTCTGCAACAAAAGTTTTGGTTGCTTCTCAACAAAAAGAACAGGCAAAAATTTTAATTCAAAATTATTTAAAACAACATCAAAAATAATTTTTTGAGAGTTTGCAATTTTAATAAAGAGTGGTTGATTGAGCTCGTGATTTGCGCATTCATTCCGACCAAACAAACAAGCACCCAGATGGGTGCTTGTTTATTAAATTAGGGGAATTCAAAACCACCATCAAAGTAAAGTTGGAATTGGAATACTTATAGACACTTTGATTTTCTTTTCAAGAGGGTTTTGATAGGTGTTTGAGATTTCGTTTTACTCGCCAACCGTTCACGCCACTGAATCACTTCGGGTAAAGTGAGTTCTGTGTCAAGTTTTAAAGAAGGATCAAAAATTTTATCGTTAAAATTACGATGTTGATTTAAATCACGCACAAATTTAATACGCTCTGATTCAATTATAGGACGTGGCAAAGTAAATCGGCGAATATTTCTTGGACATTCTACCATTATACTTAATTCCGGATGAGATTTTGAATATTTATTGATAATCCACTTGGATGGACATGTGGAGGTAAAAGGAATACTTGCTTCAGATAAAATCGTTGATCGATAATGACCCTCAGGTGTTTTTTCGCAGGAATATATAGGCCTTCCATTTTGATTAAATTCAACGAACCTATTTTGACCACATAGGTAATATCCGCCTTGGTTGGAAGGAATATACCAAGAACAATTCTGTAAATGAACAGGCGTTCCGATTCCCAATAATGCGGTCATTTCCTTTTGAAACTTTTGAACCGCAAAATGATTTTTAACAGTATAGTATCCATGTTTTGAATGACAATAACCTTCTAAATAAGAATCAATATATTTTCGGACACTTTGCGCATATCTACCCGTTGCGGTCATCCTTTGAAAAATTAATTCATTCCGATTGGGAATTTCTGATTGAATATCGGGTTGAATTTCTGTAATAGCATTGCGAATGACACAGTTTTCATAGGCATAAGTTCTGGCCTCATCCACCAAATAATTGTAAATGTTCCATTGAATGGGAATAAACAGATGTTTTTGATAATCGGCGGCCGTTTTTATATGGAATAATTCATGTGATAAAGTGTTCGTATGATCTAAAAAATTAAAGTATTCTTCTTCCTGGTTTGAAGTTGGTTGTTTGGATATAATTTCCTTTAATATAATGAGACTATCCTGTGGTGCGGTTGCACCACCAAAACCTTTGAATACGTTTCCTTCTGAAATGCGTATGGGCTTTTTTATTTTTGGATTAGAGAGGATATCCCTCAATAATTGTTGACCATCTTCTGTGGACAACAACAAAATAAACATATGTTCCAATTCATTTTGAACAGTCGTATGACCATCAAATTTAAAATGTGTTTGAATATCTTTAAGTGTCAAACGTTTCATGGTTAATCTGTAAATCGTTCCAACAAAGCGGGGTTACTTTCTTTTTCTTCTTTGACAGAAAAGTCATAAAAACTATTTTTACCTTCACAACCCGTAATACCCACATAGTATTTGTTTGGCCAATTTGTGTCTATTCGGCTGCCCAACAGTTGTCCATGAGATTTGACGAAAAGGAAAGCCCCTTTTTGATTAAAACGAACACTCACACTCATGGTATGTTTTTCACCGATTTTTAAGGGCATATCGATAAAAGACAACAACTTCCAAGAAGGTTTATTCTCCCGAAAATAATGATGCCAAATGTTAATTCCCCGGTCATACATAACAACCTCTATATGGTCATGATGTATGGATGCCAATTCTTGCGATAAAACAATAAGGGGAGCCATTCTTCCTTCAAAAGAACAAGAGGTTTCTATTGTTGCATCATTCATAATCGGATGTTTTAATAGCATACTGACATAGGTTTCTGCAGTTCTATCACGCCCCATTTGCATATCTTCCGGTTTGATATCGTCTGGAACATAATTAGAAATACAATCGGCATTTTGTTCCCAATGACTCATATTGGGCCAACGAGGACTGTGGACCAACAACCAATCTGACGGATTCCATGCCTCTTTTCCAAATTTTGTATTAAAGTTAAAAGATTTTTTTGGGCTCATTTTTTGTTCCTGATTTCTTTTTTTGATACTAAACATTTTATAAAAGCAAGTCAAGAAATTATTTAAGCAATTCAGTAAAACGAATAAATTCCGCTGATTGGACAATGGATGTAAAAAGACCTTAATCACTTGTTGAAGACAATAAATGCAATGATAAATCAATTATCAATTTTTTTGATTGACAAAAGATTTTCTTTTTGATAGATTGAATCTAAGTTTATAAAGAGGAGGTTTCTATGTTCAAGAAAAGTCAATCCGGTCGCAGTTTGTTGGAAATGATTGCTGTTTTGGCGATTGTGGCGATTTTGATTTTGGGGGCTATTTTCTTATTTAATACCCTTTTAACACAATATCGACAAAAAAATACCGTTAAACAAATGGATACATTGGTAACTCGTTATCGCAGCGGTCGATTGATGCGTCGTAAAAACGGACAGATTGTTTTAAAAGATTTAATGCCTGAAGCAAGTTCTGATGAATTAAAAACCACCGATGGGGGCAGTATTTTTCTGGATGATTCCGGTGAAAACAGTTTTGTTGTTATTTCAACGAATTTAAATGAATTCAGTTGTCGTGATATTGTGGAAGAAGGTAATTATGATGCTGTTTCTTATGGTGATACGAAGGATGTCAGTGATGCCACTTTGATAACGAATTCGGCTGATGAAGCAAAGCTGTCTGATACTTTGAAAATTATTTGTGCAGCCCAATATCAATACTTTTTGTTTAGCAAAGATAAAGCGGCAAATTTGGGATGTAAATATTACATAAAGGGAAAATGTTCGGACTGCCCACATGAAGACGAAGTGATGGGGATGGACGATACTTGTTGTACTCAAGAAACATTGGATAAAAATTGTGGGTATTGTAAAAAGGAATGCGGGGGTAAGACCGTTGAATTTAAAGGGGCCCAAGTATTATTAAAATGTGTCGGCGGTGTTTGTGTGGGGCCGGATGGAAAAGAATGTGATCATGTCGGACAGAAAGACGGTTGTGAAGCAAAAGGTGCAAATTGTTGGTGTAACAGTTCGCATCAGTGTGAGTGTTGTGAAGATTGTCAATTCTTTAATGGTAATACTTGTGTGGCTAAATCGGATAAACCTGCCTTGGGTAAAGAGTGTAATCCGGTTTGTGGGTGTGCTGAGGGAACATGTATTTCCAACATTTGTGTCCAAGATCCGGATTGTGCCTTAGATCCGGATAATGTGGCAAAGGGAAAGGTTTGTAAAACCGGTGGAGTGTGTGGATGTTGTTCGCCGCAAATTGAAGATGAAAATGGTTTTTGTTATACCCCCAGTCATCCCGATACTGTGTGTTCCGATATTCCGGAATATCAAAGTACGGGACGTTTGTGTTTGAATAAAAAAAGCGAATGTGATTGTTGTGACGGACAAAAATGGTATGAATCTGCATCTCAATGTTGTTCACCGGCAAATTGGGATGATGTAACAAAAACTTGTGCTTGCCCGAATTGTAAGGCCGAACCTTATTTATCTCAAAGAAAAACGGTTAAAAACGGATGTGGTTGTCAGTGTCAGACCGGATATGAATGGGATGATAGCACTGGTAAATGTGAACCAAAGTGTCCGGAAGGGAGCACCCCACACAAAAAGGGGGATTCCTGTTCTTCTGATATTTGTCCATGTCCTTCAACGGCTTTAGTTTGTGAAGGAACGTGTCAATGTGACAGATTACCTGTTTTAAAAGATGAGGAATGTTGGGGAACTTGTGGATGTGGCAATGCTTTTATTTGTTCTGTGACGGGAGAGCAGGCTGGCTTATGCACTTGTCCTTCGGATTCTAAATTACCTAAAAAAGATGAAAAATGTAATGAAGATTGCGGTTGCTATACCAAAACAGGATTGATTTGTGAGGATAATAAGTGTGTGTGTCCGCCACCTCAACCTGTCGGAGAGGTTTGTTATGAAGGGTGTGGCCCCTGTGAGGGTGGTGTTCCTTGCACCGATGGTGTGTGTTGTCCTCCACCTAATGGAACCAGTTGTGTCGCAGATCGTTATTATGCCAGATATCCCGGAAAATGTATAGAAAAGACAAAGATTAATTGCGCTGATTCTACCCGTGAAGGTTATGATCCCAATAAAACGGTGTGTAATACTGATACAGAACAATGTGTGCAATGTATGGTCAATACAGATTGCCCGGAAAATCAATATTGCACCTCTAATCATACCTGTGCGCCTTGCGGACCGGATGTTTCAGGTCGGGGAAGTAATTATACAAATTCAACACGGGAAAAGACAGAAACAACTTGCGGTTGTCCGAGTGGGTTTAATATCTATTGCGGTTCTAAAACGGCCACTTCTTCTTGTAAAGAGGGAAATTATATTTGTGTGAATGGATGTCAACAAACATCTGATTGTCCGGTGAATGAATATTGCTATAAATCCCCTGATACTGCCGAATTTGGAACTTGTACGCCTTGTCCGGAAAATACGTTCAGAACGGCCAGCCAAACGGAATGCAGCGGATGTTTGGGATGTGAAAAGATAAATGAAACACGAGACGGATGTGTGTCCAGTTGTTCCGATGATCAAGTTTGTTTAATGAAATCTTGTTCAGCAAGCAGCAGTCGTGGAACGTGTCAGATTTCGGATACGGCTAACACTTGGGCTTGCACGGCCAAACCGAATTTGATAGAAATTCGTGGGGCTACAAAGGGGGGAAAATTCTTCTTACCGCCTGCCGAGGATAAATATCGTTTCTATCAACCTGATGCGGCTCGTTTCTGTGAATCCTACGGTATGCGCTTGCCCACAATTCAAGAGGCCTGCGGTAAGGATTTTACGTATGATAGTGGTCATGACTGTGCCAATATTTCCAGTTTGGGATTGAGTCAATATCACGTGACGGGTCAAGGTTCATGGTGGATGGATGCCAGATATGGGGCAAAGTGTTCCGGTTTGACGATTACCTATTCTTGTGGGAACAACCATGAACATAATGTGTGCAGTGAAAGATTTTATCCGATTTGTTATGGTGGGGATGCAGCCGGCAGATGTGTGAAAGATTCCAACTGTGGCGATAATAAATATTGTGATAACGGTAATTGTAAACCCTGTCCGGATACTTATATTCGTGAAGGGGATGAGGATGCTTGTCATTGTCCACAGGGAACGATTGAACACGAAAATACATGTATAGCATGTATGACGAATACGGATTGTGCCGAGGATACCTATTGTACGGAAAATGCGGAACATAAAAAGATTTGTCAAGCATGTCCGGAACATTTGATTCGTCGGAAAGATGAAACAGGTGCTTGTATGTGTCCAGCACCCTATTACACAAATCCTGCTAATAACAAATGTTATGAGGATGGTAGTTTTGTGCATGAAGCTAATTTTGATTAAAAGGTAAAATATGAAATATTATTCAAAGGGGGAAAATATGAAAAACATTGGTTTATTTTTGGCAACGACATTGACATCTTTATCTTGTGTGGCTTTGACTTGCACTTATACGGCAGAGCAGGAAATGGTGCGTTCTGCAGAAAATATGATGGAAATTCGTCAATTACCTAATTCTGTAGATGTTAATCAAGATTATGATTGTGGTGGAAATTTAATGCAGTTGGCCGTATTACGGGGAAATCCGCCCGTTTTTGAATATGTGCATCAGTTAAACGGAGATTTGAACCGCATGGTTTCATTAAAAGGGTATGAGATAGATGGGGCTCCGGATAAAATTCCGTTTGTTTTATTTGCCGCAAAATACAGTCCAACGTCCAGTATTATTGATTACATTATTGAACGTGGTGCGGATGTGCGGGTTAAAGATTCTAATGGTCATGATATTTTTTGGTATTTTGACCAAAACCCGGTATTACGGAAAAGTTATCTCACCAAAAAGGGATTAAAGGGATTACGTCCGTTATCCGAAATTGTGGCTGAAGAACGCAAAATGTTTCAATAATATAAAACCACATTGGGTGGTTTTGGCATGAAAATATAGATTACTCCTAAAAAGGAAACGTTGATGAAGCTCATCACATATCAGACGAAGGATGCCTTGAAGAGTTTACAAAAAAAAGGCATTCTCGTGACGGATGTGTCCTATATGAATTCGAAAAAATCTGAGGTTCCCTATAGTTGGTTGGTAGGTGAGATGAAGCGTCATAAAATATCCCCTAAAAACGGGGAATTATATCCAATTTGGGCTTGGGCAAAATGTGGGGCGACTATTGCCCCCAGAAAAAAGAAAAATTATTTTAAAACTCAACAGAAAAAGACGGTAAGGATTACTTTTGAAAAGCCGGATACAGAAGTTTTCCTGTCGGATTATATGGCTTATTCTTTTATTCTGAGTGGGCATATTGTTCCGAAAACGATATATGAGTATCAGCATTTTTTGAAAAAAATACCACAAGACGGAATTTCTTTGGAAAGTTTAAAACAATTTGTGCGTCGTGAAATCAGCGATGTTCAATTGGAAAAAGCCGTTGAAAAAATTAAAAAAACATGGCCCCGTATTTTTGATTTAAAGTCATCTGTTATTCAAGCGTGTGTGTGGCATATCAAACTTTCAGAAGTTGTAAAAATTGAGATTTTAAATGATTCTGATTATTTATACGGCTCTATGAATACCAAGCGTAAAGATGGTTCCAGACCTAACTGGAAAAAAAAATATCTGACCTATTTATCGGATTAAATGGAAATAGGATAATATGCAACGCTTTTGCGGGTTATACGGGATTATATCGCACTTTTTCTTCTGCGTCAGCGCTTATTCAGATTTTACTTAGAATTATTTAATCAATTATACTCCCAAGTACCACTGTTACAAGAACCAGAGTTATTATAAGCACCACAGCAAACGCCAACATCTCCATAGCCACTACTTGTTGATGGGCGATATTTAACAGTACCGGTTGAACAAGTAAAACATTGTCTTTTTGTTAGTCTTAAGTATGAATGTTTTCCAACAGAAGTTCCATTTAAAACATTGCAGAACCAAGACGAATCCGATGTACTCGGGCTTCTTTTAGAGTCATGGTTTGGAACACAGCTATCATTTGCTGCATCATTAGTTTTATCAATCCATGTTTGAACGCTTGAATCAAAACTATATGCATAAAAATTCGTTACATTTTTATTCATGTTTTTCTTTAAATCAGATGAATCTGGACCAACATAGATAATGGTCGCATTACACTTGTTAATCATAGCATTCATATAACTTGCCATATCATTTTTACGTTCTTGTATTTTACCGTCGGTAATAATCATAATAATAATTGGTTGATCTTTTTTACAATATTGACCATAAATATGGGCTAACGCTTTATCAAAATATGTACCAGAGGAATCATCACATTTAGGATTAGCATAAATATCATTCCACTGGTTATAATTTGAAGTAGCATGAGTACCAAATGGGAGCATACTCATTGCCACATTATATCCACAACCACCTGTCTCTTCGTTATATAATGCATAATTTCTGTCTGATAAATCCAAGCCTTTTAAAAGTTTGTTAATTTTATCACACGGTTCCCCTGATGTATCGCACAAATGTTTACTTCCTTTTGTGCCAAAAGTAGATCTACTTCTGTCAACAAGTAGGAAAATACCCGTATTTTTTGTGCAATAGGGTAGACATTTATAAGTATTATCGGATAGTTTATGCAGATGATAACCCGCTGCCTCATTACAAACACATTGACAAGCATTTTGTGCAATCATTGTCTCAGCATCAAAAGCCAAACCGGATAATTCATTACCAAGACCGCATGTTGTACAATTTAAAGGACAATATGTGGCATCATACCCTAAGACACCATTAACACAGCACTCACCTGTCGGTTGGATATCACTGCCGTTTTCAGTATTGACAAAATTCCAAGTCGTTGTATCACAAGTTTGACAAGTTGGAATAACAACATCAACATTTTGGATAATGCTACCATCAACACATTTACCGCAATCACCCACAAGGTCATTGTTTTTAAATGTTTGGGCACCCAAAGTGCAATTGGTGGCTTTACATTTTGTATTATCTGTTTCATCACATCCATTTTCGCAACATTGTGTTCCACAGGTTGTCCAGTTGGTTTTTCCCGCTATCCATGATAACGTCCAATTGGCTGTGTTGCATTGATGACAGACATCAACCTTTAAAGTATCTGTTTCAATCACGCCATTATGACAGATACCACAATTTCCAACGGAATCATTATGGGTATAAGTCTGAGCACCCAAAGTGCAATTGGTGGCTTTACATTTTGTATTATCTGTTTCATCACATCCATTTTCGCAACATTGTGTTCCACAGGTTGTCCAGTTGGTTTTGCCCGCTATCCAAGATAACGTCCAATTGGCTGTGTTGCATTGATGGCAGGCATCAACCCCATCTGGTTCAATTGTGCCATTATTACATTTACCACAGTCCATAATTTTTTGACCCGAAGTATAATTGACCCCGTTAAAAGTACAAATGCTTTCTCCTTCCGGACAATAGGTTGGATGGTATGCGAAAGCACCATTGACACAGCATGTGCCATTTGATTGGATGTGTTGCCCATTTTGGGTGGTATCTGTTTCACATTTTCCTGAGGTCGTATTAAATGTTTGACAAGCATTACAATCTGAAGGTTTATCATCAGAACAACCGCCCGTAACACAAGTTTTTCCCGTTGCACAGCAATATGTTCCGCAATCAACAGTTTTATTACTATCTTCAAACTCATCAAAAGTATTTGTTAAAGGATTACATTTTTTACATGCTGGTTTGGGTCCTGTGCAACAGGTGGAATCTGTCTTATAACCCGGACAAACTGTTTCTGTCTTTGTTGTACATACCCCTCCTTCCTTAACACGATAAGTATTGATACCCTTATTCTTATCCGGATTACAGGTGCCATCGGATTGACATTCACCACAAACACCACAAGATTCCCCTGTTTTAGTTACTTTGACACCATTTTCACAACGGTTACAATCATCAAAATAACCAGTTGTATTCTGATAAACACCATCTATACACTCATGGCAATCATCTACCGGACCATTGGTTTTTTTAACCCAAGCTTCTGGGCAGAAGGCAGTCGCTGCCACTTTGTCGTAACATTTGATATTATCCCCAGTCGGCGTGGGTTCCCCAATAGGACAACAAGCACAGTTATCAATATTATTGTTACATTCTTTTCCGGCGGGACAACCAACCTTTCGCTTGATTAAACATCCCTTTCCGTCATAGACATTATCACAACAATGTTCGGTTGGGGTAATATCATCGCAACCACCGGATAAAGGCGAAGGTCCACTGCCATTTCCATTCTTTCTGGGATCAAAATAGAATTTTAATGCATTTACGGCAACACAGTCATTTGTTGTTGAATCATTGATTTCAATCTTTTCCGGTGTAAAAACACTGTATTTTTTAATCTCATTACAAACATCTTGTGGTTGCATTGTCAATAATACTGTAAATTTACCTTTATCTACACCTGAGGTAATGTTTTCAACAGTCATTTGAGTGCTCCCAACTTTATGCTCAAGTCTATGCGGTTTGCTTGTGCCACCTTGGGCAATTTGATAACGCCTTTCGGTGATTGCACTGGACATATCTTTTGTCATTGTATTTACTTTTGAAGATAACATCGCTGCCTTAAATCCCCACAATCCTACCATTAATAAAATTGCCATCAAGATTATAACAACAATCATTTCCAACATACTGCGACCGGATTCAGATTTATGAAGATTTAACATAGTGTCCCCTTTGCAATTATACAACATTGATTCTACTATACATAAATTTCTAAAAAATACAACCTTTTTTTATTTGTTTATGATTTAGTAAATTTACTTTTTTAGTGGAAATGTAGCAAATATGTAGCAAAGTCATTTAGGTGAGAAAATAAGATAAAAAAGTATCCTTATAATTCGTTGAATTATAAGGATTATTTTGGTTGCGGGGATGGGATTTGAACCACATGACCTCCAGGTTATGAGCATCATTTTGATTATAAAATAGATGTATATTTTTCAAAGAGTTTATGATGAGGCAGGATGTTGTGATTATATCAGTTCTACTACATCAAAAAAAGATGATTATGTATCAACCAAAAGAAGCAATATATTTTACTTAAATAGCAAAATGTTCCAAAGGCAGATAAATACTAATGGAACAAAAAGTTGTTCTAAATAAAAACATCATTATAAAATTATCAACCCTGCTAATCAAAATTAGTGGGGTTTTATTAAAAGTTATTGAATTAAAAAAATATTTAGTTTAGAATGATTCTACACAGGAGAAATATATGAAAAAGTTTATCATAAATGAAAGGTTAAAGATGAAAAAAGTTCTGTTAATGTGTTTTATTCTTCTTTCTTTGTTTGGATTATATAAATGTAAAAAAGAACCAAAACATATTACTACAAAAACAGAATCTGTTATATTTAATGATGTCAAACCAACTATCTATGATAAAGATTACGATATTTTTGATATTACTGTTGAAGAATATTTTAAAATTATTAGACATCCAGAAGAATTATTAGAAGGTCATACAAAGGAAGAAGTTAGAAACTATTTAGAATATAGACATATTATAGAGAATGTGATAGAAACTATGACTTTTAGTGTGATGAGATTTTTACCATATAATAAAAAACAAGCAGAATGTATTTCTGTTTATTCGGTCCCTCATATGGATTATGACGACTCTATTAAAGATGAAAAAATTATACCTTATATTTATAATAATATATTAGATTGTTTGTCTAAAGAATATAGGG
>JAZUJZ010000061.1:0-6700 GCA_045643025.1 Alphaproteobacteria bacterium | reverse complement strand
AGAAGAATCAACACATACCAACCTGAAGCAAGTGGCCAAAAATTAGGTTTTACAGGGATATGGATATCTTTTAATTGAGATAAATCAATTTGTGATAAATTTTCTGTCATGCATATTCCATTAGATATGTTTTGAAAATGTTAATATAGTCTGAATCCGTTCGTAATGCCAGATATCCCATATTATACTTTTTAACTTGTTGTTGAATTATCTGGTTATGTTGGTTCCATGAATCATGAAATTTTTTTTGAAATTCTTTTCCCGATGTATTGAATAAAAGGTCTGATTTATTATTTGAACAGGGAAAGACACCTTCGGGCATTTCGGTTTCCATGTGATCATATATGTGGACCAATATAATTGTATTGAGAGGGGATAATTTTCCCAAAAAATTCCAATCATTTACTTGAATATCATGAAAATCACTGATTAAAAAAAGAACAGCACCGGTATGAATATGTTGGTTAAGAAAAGGTCTAATTTCCGCAAAAGGAACATTCTTTTCTATATGGGGTTCCTTTGTTAATTGATTTAAAAAAAGTGGAATGATATCAGAGGAGGTATGATTTGATTCTTGGTATATTTTATTTGATAGGATTTGATAACTAAAAGCATTATGTTTTTTTTCGGATAAAAACGCACATAGACAAGCCAATCTTCCCGCTATAACAGATTTGAAATGTCCGTGGCTGGCAAAGTGCATAGGAGATCGTAAATCACATAAAACATATGTTTGTTGCTCTTTTTCCTCCTCGTAAAGTTTTGTATAGGGCTTTCCATATTTTGCCGTGACACGCCAATCAATTTGCCGAATATCATCCCCGGGTTGATATTGACGAATTTCTTGGAAGTTCAATCCTTTTGACTTGAATTGAGAATGATTCGTCCCATAGTTGGTTGACGACAAAGTCAATCCCTGGGGTAAATTCCAGTTTTCTATCTCTGTTTTGAGTCCGACTAAATCGGGCAATTCTAAGATACTGGGGTTGGTCATTTATGGTAAAGGAACCTTTTGCATTAATTGAGTTAATACTTCGTCCGGTGTGATATGTTCCGCTTTTGCATCAAAGGATAAAATAATTCTGTGACGCAATACGTCCAAAATCAGGTCCGTAATATCAGATGCTTGAACTTGCGAATGCCCATTCAACCATGCATTCGCTCTGGCACAAATGTCCAAAGCAATTGTTCCCCTTGGACTTGAACCAAAGCGGATAAATCTTGCCAATTCCTTACCATAGGGTGATGGATTTCGGGTGGCGATAATAAATTGAATGAGATATTCCTCTAATTCCGGAACCATCGGCGTGTTTAAAACTTCCTGACGTGCTGTCATAATATCTTTTTCTTTTAAAATGTCCGAAAAATTGGTGATTTCTTTTTTTTCTTCACTTTGAATCAGTTTTAAGATTTTTCTTTCTGATTCAATGTCGGGATATCCAATTGTCACATACATCATAAATCTGTCCAATTGGGCCTCAGGTAAATGATATGTTCCTTCATTTTCAATAGGATTTTGTGTGGCCATAACCGTAAATAGAGCCGGTAAGTGATAGGTCGTGTTTCCAATGGTGACTTGACGTTCCGCCATGGCTTCCAATAAGGCAGATTGCACTTTTGCAGGGGCACGATTAATTTCATCTGCTAAAATTAAATTGTTGAAAATGGGGCCCCTTTGAAAATGAAAACTGGCTGTTTGAGGACGAAAAATATCACTGCCCGTAATATCAGCGGGTAATAAATCTGGGGTAAATTGAATTCTGTGTGATTTGGATTCAATACAATTGGAAAGGATTTTAATCAGTTTCGTTTTTGCTAAACCCGGTGTACCCTCTACCAATAAATGTCCATCGCTTAACAGGGTGATTAAAACCCGATCAATTAATTTGGTTTGACCGATAATTTGGGTGTTGAGATATGTTCTCAACTTTTGAAATTTATCTTGAATAATTGTCATTTTTTTCTCCTTATAATTATTTACTATAAAATTTTTTTTTACAAAAATCAATTATGATTTTTATTGACATATTAAAAAAATTATTTATCCTTATTTAAGTAAGGAGTTAAGATGTTGGATATTGTGCTTTTATCTTTTGTGCAAGGATTGACGGAATTCTTACCGGTCAGTTCATCCGGACATTTATTGTTGTTAAATCTGTTGAAAATTTCTTCACAAGGATTGGCTTTAGATGTTTTTTTACATTTTGGCACATTGTTGGCTGTTCTGATTTATTTCAGGGAAGATATTAAAAAAATTATTTATTCCTTTTTCACTCGTAAAAATATGAATCTTTTGATTAATTTGTTGATTGGTACAATTCCGATTGTCTTTGTGGCATTTTTCTTTTTTGATTTTATTAAAATGGTTTTTCGTTCACCTTTATGGGTGGCGTTAAACAGTATGTTTTGGGGTATTCTTTTATGGTTAGCGGATAAATATGCACAGCAATCTAAGAATATAAATCGCATTAAAATACGTGAAGCGTTTATGATAGGTTGTGCTCAAGCATTGTCTTTAATTCCGGGAACAAGTCGATCTGGAATAACCATGACATGTGCTCGCTTATTGGGTATTAAAAGGACAGATAGCGCCCGTTTTTCCATGTTGTTATCTATTCCGGCAATTTGTGGCGCTTTGGGATATTTGTTATTAAAAATTGGTAAAACATCGGTTCAATTACCAAATTTTTCTTTGGCTGTAACCGGAATTTTCTTATCAGCTGTGTTTGGTTGGTGTTTCATTGCCTTTTTTATGAAATGGATACAAAAATCTTCTTTTTTAATTTTTGCGATTTATCGTATCGCTTTGGGAGTTTGTATTTTGCTTTATTTGTTCATTTAGGACAAAAACACGTATTGCACTGGCCAAATTTGTGGTACGCGTATTATCAATATGGATTAATAACTGACGCAAAGAAAGGCCTTTTTGTTGGGCAATTTGCTTAATTTGAACCCAAAACTCATCTTCCAGTGCAATACTGGTAGAATGTCCGGAAAGTTCAACAGAATGTTTTTTTATCATTTTTTTCTACGACTTGCTAAATCAATGACTTCGGCTGTGCTTTCTTTTGATGATGGGGTGTTCAGGGGGCTTTTTTCTGGAATTAATGAAAGTCCGAACTTTTGTTCTGGATCCATAAAAGAAATTAAACTGGTATAGGGAATTGTAATTTCAGATGGACATCCCCCGAAACTGAGTGTAACAGAAAAACAATCCGGATTGACCTTTAAGTTTTCAAATTGATGTTGTAAGATAATCGTCATTTCCTCAGGATATTTTGCCCGCACAAAATCTGGGATAGTTGCGTGTGGGGTCTGAAATGAAATAACATAATAGGATTCGTCCGTCAAACCTTCCTCTGCCACCTTAGAGAGAACATCTCGAACCACCCCACGTAATGCCACTTGTAAAAAAGGTTGATAATCTTTCATGAATTATTCCTCTTTGGTTAAATTGCCAAATTCACTGAATTCTCCGTTAAAGTAAAGCGGAACCGTTCCTGTGTTACCATGGCGATGTTTGGCAATAATGACTTCGGCTTGATTGGCTAACTCTTTCTTTTTGTTTTCCAAATCTGCACATCTGAGTTGGAATTTTTCCGGAGTTTCATTGATACGTTGTTTAGGTTGTTCGTTCATAAGATAGTATATTTCACGATAAACAAACATGACGATATCGGCATCTTGTTCAATAGAACCGGATTCACGTAAATCGGACAGCATTGGACGTTTGTTATCTCGTGCCTCAACCAAGCGTGAAAGTTGTGATAAAACAATCACCGGAACTTTTAATTCTTTGGCCATGATTTTCAAGTTACGTGTCATGTCCGACAATTCTTGAACACGATTTTCTGTTTTTTTGTTGGCAGAAATAAGTTGTAAATAGTCAATGACAATTAATCCCAATCCTTTTGATGGATCCCGTTGCATACGACGGGCACGTGTTTTGATAGCGGTAACACTGATATTGGCTGTTTCATCAACCTCAAGAGGAATTCTGGAAAGTAAATCCACACTGGCGGCTAAATCATCAAATTGTTCTGTGGTTAATTTTCCTGTGCGCATTTGATGATTAGGAACTTGTGCTTTGGCGGACAAAATACGGCCGGCAATTTGTTCGGCAGACATTTCCAAAGAAAATAAGGCAACCGATTTTTTTATTGCCCCCGGTTTTTGATTGGCCTCATGAAAAAATTTTGCCGCATTAAAGGCAATAGTGGTAGCTAGGGCAGATTTACCCATAGCCGGACGTCCTGCCAAAATAATCAAATCTGAATCATATAACCCACCCAACAGTCTATCAATATCCGTCAATCCTGTAGGCGTTCCGGAAATGCCCGATGGATTATTCATAGCCGTTTGAGTGGATTGAAGTGTTTGTTGTAACGCCTCTGACAATGTCATGGGACCACCGTCTAATTCACTTTCATTGGCTAAGTTATAGAGGCCTTTTTCTGCTTGTTCCACTTGTCCCATTGCAGCAGTATCTTTTTGAATATCAAAAGCATTATTGACGATATTTGTGCCTAATTCAATCAATTGACGACGTAAATAACAGTCTAAAATTTGTCGGCCGTAATCGGCAACATTGACGATATGGATAGACGCAGAGGCCAATTTGGCCAAATATTCAACACCCCCCACATCCTTAAAATCTTCATCGTGAATAAAAAGAGGTTTGAGCATCACAACGTCAGCAATACGTCCTTGTTCAATAAAATTACGACAGGCCTCATAGATTTTTCTGTGAACAGGATGGACAAAATGATTGGGTTGTAAAAATTCAGATACTTTTTCCAATGCCTTTGAATTGACCAAAATGGCCCCTAATACAGCTTGTTCTGCCTCAATATTTTGTGGTGGGGTGCGTAAGTTTTCTTGAATTATATCCATGATTTTAATCCTTTGGCAGTCGGGACAATATCCTCTTAAATCTTATACACTTATTTTAATAAAAAAGCAACTTTTTATTTGCTTTTTCTTTCTTTTTTGTGTAAAGTCAGAACAAAAGGAGAACAAAAATGATTGCGAAATTGTCTGGACGCATTGATTCCCTGTATGATGGGTATGTTATTTTAGATGTAAATGGGGTGGGATATCGTGTATTTTGTTCCTCAAAGATCCTTTCTAAAATCGGTGGTGTTGGCAATACTGTTGCGCTTTGGATAGAAACTCAAGTTCGTGAAGATCACATTCATTTGTTTGGATTTTCAGATGTAACAGAACAACAAACTTTTAATCTGTTGGGAACAGTTCAGGGAGTGGGTGCAAAGGTTGCTTTGGCTATTTTATCTGCTTTATCAACCCAAGAAATACAAATGGCTATTATGACAGCAGATGGTAAGGCCTTTACACGAGCTGCCGGTGTCGGGCCCAAATTAGGGGCAAGAATTGTTTCAGAATTAAAGGGGAAAACGGGTTCTTTGGGACAAAATGAATCTATGGTTATATTGGATAATAAAACAAGCGGACAACCTTCTGTGATGGAAGAAGGCATCTCTGCTTTATCAAATCTTGGATATTCCAGAATAGAAGCAGGTATGGTTGTGGCAAATGTTTTGCATCAAAACCCGCAAATTACCACGCCCGAATTGATTCGCTTGGCATTGAAAGAGATAGGTAAGGGGAATTTATAAAAGGAAAGACTATGGTAGAAAACAGAATTATTGCGCCGCAAAAACAATCCGGGGATGACGAACTTTTAAAAAGTTTACGTCCGCAAAGTTTAGATGATTTTGTCGGACAAAGACAATTGTGTCAAAATTTACGTGTGTTTGTGCAGGCGGCTTGTTCTCGTAAAGAGGCATTAGATCATGTGTTATTATTTGGTCCGCCGGGGTTGGGTAAAACAACCCTGGCCCAAATTGTGGCCAAAGAATTGGGCGTCAATTTTCGTCCCACCTCCGGTCCGATGATTTCAAAAAGCGGTGATTTAGCGGCAATTTTAACCAATTTGGAACCTCGTGACGTTTTATTTATTGATGAAATTCATCGGTTGAATCCGGCTGTTGAAGAAGTTTTATATTCTGCTATGGAAGATTTTCAATTGGATATTGTGATTGGGGAAGGACCGGCGGCTCGGTCAGTCAGAATTGATTTACCACCCTTTACGCTAATTGGTGCCACCACCCGTTCGGGGTTATTGTCTACACCATTACGTGATCGTTTTGGTATTCCTATGCATTTAAATTTTTATGAAATTGATGATTTACAAAAAATCATTGAACGCAATGCTCAAATTTTACATTTGAATATGACCGAGAGTGGGGCACACGAAATTGCAAAACGTTCCAGAGGAACCCCACGTATTGCAGGGAGATTACTGCGTAGGGTGCGTGATTTTGCCGGAGAAAATCCCATTACTCAAGAATTAGCCGATACGGCTTTAACTCGTTTAGAGGTGGATAAATCCGGTTTAGATGCGATGGATAGACGTTATTTGGGCTGTATTGCCAATAAATATGCCGGTGGTCCGGTTGGGGCAGATACTTTATCTGCCGCCTTGTCTGAAGAACGAGATACGATTGAAGAAGTGATTGAACCTTATTTAATGCAATTGGGTTTTGTGATGCGTACTCCACGGGGGCGGATGTTATCGGCCTTGGGGTATAAGGAATTGGGTCTTAAAACTCCCGAACAATTTATTCAACCCGACTTATTGGAGGACGAATGATTCATCATTATCAATTTCGTGTTTATT
>JAZUJZ010000060.1:0-8485 GCA_045643025.1 Alphaproteobacteria bacterium | reverse complement strand
CCATTGAAAAGCATTTGGATCAAGAAATCAAAAACTTTGACTTCTTTATGAAATTACCGGATGTGGATCGCACAAAGTTGAACACAAAGCAAATCAAAAACGTGGCCTTGATGCGTCCGTTGTTTGAATTCTCTGGTGCTTGTGCGGGATGTGGCGAAACACCGTATGTCAAGATGATGACACAACTCTTTGGTGATCGTTTGTTGATTGCCAATGCAACGGGTTGTTCATCCATTTATGGTGGTAATTTACCGACAACACCGTATGCTCAAAATAACGAAGGACGTGGTCCTGCTTGGGCAAACTCTTTGTTTGAAGACAATGCCGAATTCGGTTTAGGTATGCGTACCTCTGTGGATTCAAAGACTCAATTTGCCATTCAATTGTTGAATGAATTGAAAGAAGAAGTGGGCGCTGAATTGGTGGATGGTTTGATGAACGCTGACCAAACAACAGAAGCCGGTATTGACGGACAACGCAAACTGGTGGATGTGTTAAAGGCGAAGTTAAAGTCTTTAAATTCTGCCAAAGCCAAATTACTCTTAGACAACGCTGATTATTTGGTTAAAAAATCCGTTTGGATTTTGGGCGGTGATGGTTGGGCCTATGATATCGGTTACGGTGGTTTAGACCATGCTTTGTATTCCGGTAAGAATGTGAACATTATGGTGATGGATACCAACGTGTATTCCAACACAGGTGGTCAACGTTCTAAAGCCACCCCAATCGGTGCTTCCGCTAAGTTCGCCGTGTCGGGTAGTGCTTTACCTCGTAAGGATTTAGGTGCAATTGCCATGGCTTCTGGTGAAGTCTATGTGGCCAGTATCTCTTTGGGTGCCAATGATGCCCAAGCCTTAAAGGCCATGAATGAAGCCGAATCCTTTAACGGACCGTCTTTGATTATTGCCTACAGCCATTGTATCTCACATGGCTATGATATCGGAAAAGCGGGTCTGGAGCATCAACAAATGGCTGTGAAGTCGGGCTTATGGCCACTTTACCGCTTTGATCCCAGATTGAAAGCCGAAGGTAAAAATCCATTCCAATTGGATTCTAAACCTTCAATGCCTGTGGCTGACTTTATGGCGACAGAAACACGCTTTAAGTTTGTAAAACAACAAGATCCTGCACATTATGAGGAATTGTTGAAACAAGCTCAAGCGCAAGTAGATGAACGCTGGGCATTCTATACGAAACTCGCCGAAGGCAAATAAGCAAAAACAAAAAAAGAGTCCCGATTTTTCGGGGCTCTTTTTGTTATAAAAATTATCTTGCACAACATAAAAAAGTATGCTAGGGTAAAATTGTTTTTATCTAACAGAAAGGAAAAAATATGAAAAAATCTGTATTAGGGGCTGTTTTATTATCCGCAATGCTTGGTTTGACCGGTTGTGTTTCCCATCATATGAATGGTGGTTTTACGACTGATATTCAAACTGTGGACTTTGCTCATACACGTTTCAGAATGGGTTCTGCTTGTGCAAATTATTTGTTTGGGGTCATTCCATTATGGGGTGAAGACAGATTTATACAAGCTGTTCAAAACGGTAGAATCTCTAAGGTTCAATTTACAGAAGACCGTGTTGAAAATTATATTATTTTTGGACGTAAATGTATTGATGTTTATGGACAATAGAAAAATTATTTGAACCATTTAAAATCCCATCGAAAAATCGGTGGGATTTTTTTGTATGGAAAATTTGTTTTAATTATATTATAATCACAACATGACTTATGCTTTTTATATAGATGAAGGCGAAGAAATTTCTACCTTAAACGAAATGCTTTTAGGGGCAGGGGGATGTTCCTCGGAAGATAGGGCTAAGGAATATGGTATTCCCGTGGCTATTGCTCAAAAATGTCAAAAGGGAAAAATTCCATCTGAACTGACCGACTTTGTGCGTCAAGGATACCTTAAAAATAAACCAGCATTAGATGAGGCCCTTCAATTTCATTATGACTATTGGACAGGGAAAGGACAACAACATCTTCAAAAAATATCTACCGTCATGGGACAAAAAATTCCTGATTTTCGTGTCAGATTGGATTTGTTTTGTTCGGGAACATCCGATTGGGTGGGGACAAACATTTCAATCCAAGCTTTTGAGTATAAAAATAACCCAAGTGCTTGGTATTTTTCAGTTTTATGGGAAACAATTTTAGCAATAACTTTTCAAAAAATTCGTCAAAAATATACCCCCGAGCAATTTTCGGACAGTCTTGTATGGGCAGTCAGTGAAATGACTTCTTGCGCTATTATTAATACGGAATTTCCTGTGATTTGGAATATCGGTTATGCACAATTATTCCCCCATCAACAGAAAGTGATACAATTATATCAACAAAGGCGTTCGTTTCATCAGTTTATTGAGAGTGTGTTACAGTATTTTATACCTTTTTCAGATAAAATTTTTATTTAATTGATTGAAAAAAAGTTAAAAATATGATATAATCCCCAAGTTTTTTACAAAATTTGAAAAGGATACATTATGTCACATAAAAATACGGGAAAACCATTATTAAAAGAAGAAGTATGTTATTTAGAGGGATTAATCTTATTGATGATGCTACATTCAGCTCAGGCGCAATCAGTGGAAACAGGGGTGCGTTCTCAGGGCGTTGTGCCGACACATCATATCTCTTCTGTTATGACAATTCAACCTCGGGAAAATATATCCTATCCAATGCCAATAAAAGCGGAAAAAGATTTTCAATGGTCTGCCCGTGCAGGAATTGATAACAAAAGAGATACCATTTTAACTCGGTTAAAAGGAAAAGGACGCTCATCCTTTCAAACACCGTTGAAACACCCAATCAGTTTTGGAACGACACATTCTGCTGCTCATTTACCTGCTATGAAGTCCGTTGCTTCAACTAAAAAAAGAATTCCGTGTCAAAAAATTGCACACTATGATCGTAATTGTGTGCGGGCAAGATTACAACGACAAGTGCAATTGACAAAACAATATTCATAAAATAAAACCCACTTCGGTGGGTTTTTTATTGACAAAATAAATAGTTTTTTTAATATAGAGAATATGGTTCTTTATATTTATATTTTGTTTTTGCAAATTTGTTTTTCTTTGGCTGATATTTTGGCTCGTAAGTATTTAGCACATAAACGAAATTTTTGGCATAGTTTATCGGGTACGTGGATGATATCTTACACTGGCTTTACTCTGTTGGGTGTTTTTGTGTTATTATATGTTTATCATTCAATGTATCTGGGGCGGGCAATGATTCTGAAATCATGTCTCAGTTTGTTCTTATCGGCTTTGGTGGGGAGTTTATACTTAAAAGAAAAAATAACCCTCAAACAAATTTGTGCTTTGTGTTTGATTATAGGGGCAATTTTTTTACAGGGGACCAGATGAAACTGTTATTTTTAGTCTTTGCCACGGAAATCATATTTATTTTGGGGGCTTCTTTGGCTAGATTATATTTAATGGATGAAGGAAATTTTTTCGAATTACTTTTTCGTCCATGGTTATGGAATTATTTATTTTTATTGACTGCGGGCACTTTATTAATGATGTATGTGTTAAAAACACAACCGATTTTAAAGGCGATTACACTCTTATCCGGAACGGGGTTGATTATGGCGACTTTGTCCGGATGGTTGTGGTTGGGAGAACCCTTGGACGTTCGTGATGGTTGCAGTTTTGCTTTTGTTTTAATATCTATGTATCTGTTATATCAAGATAAAAAGAAAAAGAAATAAATACTTGAACTTTGTATGATATTTGTTTATACTGCATACCGTATTATATGTTTAATTTTTTTAAAAGGAGAATAAAATGGAGAAAAAAATTATGGTGGTCTTGGCATTGGCTTCAATGTTGGCTTTAACCGCTTGTATGGGAACCCGTGGTTACCATGGTGGACAACGTGTGTGTGAAAACCAAACATTTTTGGGGATTTCTATTATTGAGGCCTTATCTCCTTGTGGTAAATAAAAAGGATTGCATCGTAAAGAATTCTATATTTGAGTTCTTTACGATGAATTTTTGATAATGGTTCAAGTCATCAAAAATATTTTTTGGGATGTAGATGGGGTGTTGGCAGATATTAATTATGCCTACTTTAATTTTTTGACAAAGTATCCCAAATATGCCCCAATGTATAGGGATTTGAAATGGGAAGATTTAGATAAAGCTTTACCCATTGACCCTCGCTATGGTGCTTTGGAACTTAAAACGCATCCGACATTTGGGACAGAATTGGATTGGGAATTTTGTCATCATCCCGAATTTTTTGAAAATCGCCCGTTGTATCCTTATGTTATTGAAACGATAAAAGCCCTGCACCAACAAGGTTATCGTCAATTTACGCTATCGGCCAGTTTTGATCCTGAGGTTAAACGGATTTTTTTGAATAAATTATTGGAACCTGTATTGGATTGTTTAACAATTGAATGTGTTGGACACGGAACTTTTTTACATGATACAACCAAAGAGGGAAAATTTTTGGAATGTTTTAAAAAGTATAACTTAAAGCCCGAAGAAACCCTTTTGGTTGATGACCGGATTTATAATATGTATGCAGCATTGAATGTAGGAGTGCTCCCCTTACGTATGCGCTGTGAATTCACCACTGACGCTCCGTCGGACTTATCTTGGATTAATGAAGTCCATAACGTATCAGAGGTCAAAATCTGGTTGGATGATAAAAAATATCAAATAGTTCAAAAACCTTAAATTATTTAGAGTTTTCTTGATTCTGTTTAATGGGAATAACTTGGTCAACTTCAATTTTAATGTCTTCCGAAAAATCTTTATCCACCGTCCCCTTTAATTGAATGATATCGCTGGAACGAACATCCACTTTATTCCACGCTTTTTTGTCAATTTCCACAACGATTTCATCCGTTTCATCTTTGAATAAATAATTTTCATCATCCAATTGTTGAATAATATGTCCTTGTAACAAAACGGGAACATCATCGGACATTTCCTTAACATCTGCAACATTCATGACAGAGGGGGTATCTTTAATAAAACCGGATTGAACGGGAAAAACAATACCCAATAATAAAAGACAGCATAATTTATTCATTTGTAACTCCTTTTCTTTTTAGAATTATGGAACAAACAAAATAAAAAGTCAAGCTTTACCGGCACGAGGGGCAAACTGTTCCGGATTGATGCCCAATAAATGCATGGCCTCTGTCCATTTCTGATCATAGGGTGTATCAAATAATAGGGTGTTATTAGCAGGCACATTCAACCATAAATTCCCCATGATTTCCTCTTCCATTTGACTGGGGGCCCAAGTTGCACAGCCGACAGCCACCAGATATTTTTGTGGTTGATGACCCAGGGCAATTTCCCCCAAAATTTCTTGGGTTGTTGTTAAACTGACACTCTCCGTAATCTTTTGTGTTTCGGCGTATTTCACCTCTGGTGTGTGCAAAATAAAACCTTGCATTTTGTGATCCGGTCCACCAATCAAGACCCTTGGAAAAGAAATACCTTCTTGACAGGGCATTTTCAATTGCTCCAGAATTTCTTGGCAGGTAATTTTATCTGTCGGTTGATTCAGAATAATACCACGGGCCCCCTCTGTTTGGGTATGATGAGTAATATAAATAACCGTCTGGGAGAAACGTTTGTCTTCCATTTCTGGTATGGCGATCAATAAAGACCCCACTAGGGATTCAAAGGGGGGTAAATCCGGATTAAACATTAATTATCCTTGTCGTTATTATAATCATCCATAAAATCGCCCAATTCACCCATGTCCTCTGTATCCGGTTCTTCAATTTCCATTAAATCATCAGATTCTTTATCTGTTTCATCCGGTAATGTGTTTGTCATTTTTAACAGGGTTTCGGTGTCAATATCATCCTCTTCCAGATGAATGGCATCATGCTTAATTTTTTTACTGAGTGTTTTGACGGTTTCTGTTTGGTAGGATTGACTATCAAATTTTTTGTCACATTTAGGACAGACAAAAGAGGTTTTTCCCATATCATAAAAGATAGTTCCACATTTTGGACAAGTCCTTTTTAATCCACGTTTATCAATCATTTTTTTTCCTTTTGTTAAAACATTTTCGCCCTGTTTTTGCATATTTTTTTTGCTTTGTCAATAGGAAAAATAAGATATAATAAAAAAAGTTGCATTTTCATTTTAATTATGTTAAAATAAGGGCACTTTATTCAAAAAGGATAAAGGGCTGGTGAAAATAGTCGGTTCTATTGAATCAGATGTTGTATAACCGAAAAGTCCACGGAGAGTTCTCTGTGGCCAACAAAATAAAAAATAATCGTATGGTAAAAAAACAAGAAAGTATGCCGGAAATGACCGAAGATTTCGGTGCATTATTGGATGAATATATGGGTAAACGTCCTGTTCAGGGACAAGTTGTTAAAGGAACAGTGACTGCTTTAACAAAAGATGAAGTTATCGTGGATGTTGGATTAAAGTCCGAAGGACGTATTCCTGTCCAAGAATTTGGTACCCAAAGTGTTAAAGTGGGGGATCAAATAGAAGTTTATATTGAACGTTATGAAGACCGTAATGGTAATGCAGTGTTATCTCGTGAAAAAGCCCGTCGTGAAGAGGCATGGGGTGATTTGGAAAAAGCCATGGCCAACGGTGAACACGTTAATGGAACAATTTTTGGACGTGTCAAGGGTGGATTTACGGTTGATTTGGGCGGTGCGACGGCATTTTTGCCCGGTTCACAAATTGATGTGCGTCCTTTACGTGATATGACACCACTGATGGGTGTTTCACAACCTTTTGCTATTTTAAAAATGGATAAAGCCCGTGGTAATATCGTGGTTTCTCGTCGTTCTATTTTGGAAGAAGCCCGTGCACAACAATGTGCTGATATCATTAAAAATATGAGCGAAGGTCAAATTGTTGATGGTGTTGTGAAAAACATTACAGATTACGGTGCCTTTATTGATTTGGGTGGTATTGATGGTTTGTTGCACGTGACGGATATGAGCTGGAAACGTATCAATAATCCGGCCGACGTATTAAAAGTGGGTGAAACGATTAAAGTCCAAATTATTAAATTTAATTCTGAAACAGGCCGTGTTTCTTTGGGTATTAAACAAATGGAAACAGATCCTTGGGCGGGTGTTTCTGCTCGTTATTCTGTGGGACAAAAGGTGACCGGTAAGATCAGTAATATTGCTGATTACGGTGTTTTTGTTGAATTGGAAAACGGTGTAGAGGGCTTGGTCCACGTTTCTGAACTCAGTTGGACAAAGAAGAATATCCACCCATCTAAAGTCGTGACAATGGGTCAGGAAGTGACCGCTATTGTTCATGAAGTTGATGAGGATAAGCGTCGTATTTCTTTGGGTATTAAAGAATTACAGGAAAATCCTTGGAAGTCTTTTGCTGCCTCTCATAAAGTGGGCGATATTGTTGAAGGTCCCGTTAAGAATATGATTGAATTCGGTGTCTTTATTGCCCTGAATGAAGAAATTGACGGAATGATTCATACTTCTGATTTATCCTGGGATAAACCCGGTGAAGAAGCCATTAAAGAATATAAAAAAGGTATGGTTGTTAAGGCCAAAATTTTGGATATTGACGTTGAAAAAGAACGTGTGGCTTTGGGCGTGAAACAATTGGAAAAAGATCCTGTGTCTGAGTCTGCCGGTTCTTTGAAAAAAGGAACAGTGGTTACAGGTGTTGTTTCTGCTATTGCTGAAGATGGTATTGAGGTAGATGTGGATGGCGTGAAGGGCTTTATTAAACGGACAGATTTGGCTCGTGAACGTTCTGAACAAAAATCCGAACGCTTTGCCATTGGTGAAAAGGTGGATGCAAAAGTCCTTAACTTTGACACCAAAACACGCAAGTTGTCTTTGTCAATTAAGGCACGTGAAATTGCTGAAGAAAAACAGGCGTTGGCTGAATATGGTTCAACGGCCTCTGGGGCTTCTTTGGGTGATATTTTGGGTGCTGCATTGGCTAAAAAGGCCGATACAACAGATGCCGAAAAGCCGGCCAAAAGCAAAAAGACAAAAAAAGCCGAAAAGGCCGAATAAGTTTGTCTTTTATATAACGATAAAAATGCAGGATGAAAGTCCTGCATTTTTTTCTTGACAGTTTGAGATGATATGTTTTAGAATCAGTGAAAGAATAAAGGAGAGACAGATGGCACGCACAGAATCCGGTCGGACGATGATTGAAATCATTACGGTATTGATTTTAATGATGATCATTTTGATGACGGGTCTGTGGGGATTTAGAAAAGCGAACACGACCGCAAAGGTGAATACATTAAGCAAAGATATTTCTACGGCGGTCACGCAACGACGTTATTTAATTGCCCAATCGGGCGCCTCTAAGGCAAAAGAAACGGACACGAAGATTGGCAGTACGCCGATGGTCGTCAAAACGATTATCTCTGGGGCGGATAAGGGGAAGTTTTCTGTATTATTAAAGAATCAATCTAAAGATGTGTGTGAAGAAATAAAACACTATAGTATGTTTACCACAGATCGGATAGAGGTGAA
>JAZUJZ010000059.1:0-7080 GCA_045643025.1 Alphaproteobacteria bacterium | reverse complement strand
ATCAATTTGAATCTTTAGAAAGCACAAATCGGACGGCTATGTCGTGTCCCGTTGGAACTGTTGTAATGGCAGAAACCCAAACAGCAGGACGGGGAAGATATGGTCGAACATGGCAAAGCCCAAAAGGAAATTTATATATGTCCTTGGTTTTACCGGATTTAGGAAAAAATACGCCCTTTATCGCTTTTTTAACCGGGGTGGCGGTTGCCGACAGTTTGCCGGAATTTAATGTGTCCTTAAAATGGCCAAACGATGTCTTGGTTCATGGTAAAAAGGTGGGGGGGATTTTAATTGAACGTCAAGAGGATAAAGTAATCGTGGGTATTGGTGTAAATCTTGTTTCCAGTCCGGATGAAAATGTCCTCTATCCGACAACGAATTTAGAGGGATGCTTGCGTTCTATGACTTTGGCTAAACGTATTTTGTTACAATATAATACTTTGTTGGAGTTATTGGAAAATAAGGGGTTTAGACCTATTCGTTTACGATGGTTGCAGGCCGCTAAAGGTTTGGGAAAAATGATGACAATTCATCTGGTGGATAACGAATTGACGGGGGTTTTTAAGGGATTGAGTTCTACCGGAGCATTACTGTTAAAAACAAAAAACGGAATGCACAAAGTAACGGTAGGGGATGTTTTTCTAATTTAAGAGGATAAGATGACCGAAGAAAATCAAAAAGTGGCTTTGCCAGAAAATGAATTATTGTTTATTCCTATTGGTGGGGCAACAGGGGTAGGAATGAATTGTTTTGCCTATGGGTATAAAGGTAAGTGGTTAATTGTAGATTTGGGGATCGGTTTCCCGAATGAAGATTTACCAGGTGTTGATTGTTTATTGCCCGATATTTCTTTTTTACACGAACAACGGGAAAATATTATCGGATTGGTGATTACCCATGCGCACGAGGATCACATTGGTGCTATCGGATATTTATGGCGTGATTTAAGTTGTCCGATTTATTGTACGGCCTTTGCTAAGGAGTTAATAGAAAATAAATTATCTGAAGAAGGGTTGTTGGGGCGTGTTGAAATTTGTCAGATTCCACAAGGTGGATTGATAGATTTGTCCCCCTTTAGCGTTGAGTTTATCTCAATGACACATTCTATTCCGGAACCGAATGCTTTAGCCATTCGTACAGAGGGTGGTTTGGTGGTACATACGGGAGATTGGCGGTTTGAGGATAAAACACAGGAAAATTCCACTGATTATGAAACTTTAAAAAAATTAGGAAAAGAAGGTGTTTTGGCGGTTGTGTGTACTTCAACAAACACCTCTGAAGAAAAAGTTATTGCTTCCGAATCCGATGTGTGTCAGACATTGACGAATTTGATTGCTCAATATCCTCAAAATCAAATTGCAGTGGGATGTTTTGCCAGTAATGTTCGTCGTATGGAAAGTATTTATTGGGCAGCCCAAAAAAATGGTCGAGAGGTGTGTTTGCTGGGTCGTAGTTTATGGCGTGTGGATGCGGCTGCCAGAGCATGTGGATATTTTCAGAATATGCCTGAATTTCTGTCTGAATCAGAAGCATTGGAAAAACCCGCCAATAAAGTCCTATATATGTGTACGGGGTCACAGGGTGAACGTTATTCTGCCTTAAATAATCTGGCTGCTTTAACCCCGAATCCGCATGGGGTCATTTTTGGTCATGATGATGTTGTTATTTTTTCATCCAGTGTGATTCCTGGAAATGAAAAAGCCATAGATTTATTACAAAAAAAATTGCAAGGAAAAGGTATTCAAATTATCACAGAACGTGATGCTTTGGTCCATATTTCCGGACATTATGCCGGGGATGATTTACAAAAAATGTATGCTATGTTAAAGCCCCACATCGTATTACCGATTCATGGGGATACACTCAATTTAAGTTATCATGCAAAACTGGTCAAAGAAATGGGGATACCGTATGCATTTACATTAAATAATGGCGATGTATTAGCGTTGAAAAAAACGCCCGAAATTATCGGTGAGGTTCCAAATGGTATTTTGGCGGTGGATGGTAAACAAATTGTTCCGTTGAATGCGCAAGTATTAAAGAAACGTCGTAAGATGATGGATGAAGGAACGACTGTTTTGACATTGGTGATTAATCAACTGGCTCAGTTACAAGGAGAACCTCAACTCTCGACGTTTGGTTTGTTGGATGATTTACCGGATGAACAAAATGAATTGAAAAGTAAGATTAAACAATCTCTTGTGGAATTAGATGCAGACAGAATTCAAGATGATAACTATATTAAAGATGTTATGCGTCATACCATTCGGACTTTCATTAATGAAAAATTTGGAAAAAAACCATTGATGGAGATTCATTTAATCCGTATTTAAAGGGGAAAAAGTATAGATATTTTTTTCACCTCGTAGAATTAATTGATGATTCTCAATGCTGTAAGTATGAATCTTTTGCAGTGATTTGAGGTATTCCTTTTTTATTTTTAGATGATATGGAACATCGTTTTTGGTTTCAAACTGTTCTAATGTAAGAGATATATTTTCCTTATCAATACGATATGTGCCAAAATAATATCCAATGATTTGACCGGAAAAATGTCCATTTTTTTGAAATTGAATTGAAACGGGCAGATTATCCAATGTTGTATGGTATTCCATATCCAACCAAGATTTTTTATCATCGGAACATGAACAGATAAAAAGGGATAATAAGATTAATACATATTTCATTATGTAAAGTATAACAAAATAAACTTTCCTTGACAAGAAATTCTTTTTTTGCTAGACTTTCCCAAGAAAGAGTATAGGAGTTTAAATGCAACTTAATGTTAATGATACAGTAGAAAAAACTTTTTTTAATTTAGATTGGAAACCTTTTTCGGGCAATTGGCACGCAAAAGACAAACATTTTGAACAATCCCTGAATCGACATACAAAACAGGTATTAGCCCCTGGTTTGCAACAATTGGAAATTGTGGATAAAGATTTAACTGTGATACTGGTGAAATCTTATTTAAAAAGAAATGGAACTGATTTTCTTTCACATAGTTTAGAAGTGCGTCATTCACACGATAATCGTTCCTTATACAAGAAAAAACAGTGTGATACCATTGTTGAAGAAAAAGGAAAATTAGAATCGGTTTTACCTCTATTACAAAAACTTTCGAATAAGGCCGATATTTGTCTGTCTATGGATCGTCGCATTTTTCCGGCGGTTCAAGAGGTTGTTTCTCGTAATAACGTTCGTTAAAAAGGTATAAAATGAAATTATATAATACACTTACACGTAAAATTGATGAATTTGTTCCGTTGGAATCCGGATTGGTAAAAATGTATTGCTGTGGGCCAACGGTATACAGTTATCCCCATATTGGAAATTTACGTACTTATTTGAATGAAGATTTTTTACGTCGCACTTTACAAAGAGCCGGTTATCAGGTGCAACATGTTATGAATATTACGGACGTGGGGCATTTAACATCCGATGCGGATGCCGGCGAAGATAAAATGTTAAAGGCAGCCGAAAAAGAAAAAATGGATGTCATGGCTGTGGCTCGGAAATATGAAAAATCCTTTTTTGATCAAGAAAAAGAATTACATATTCTCCGTCCGACGATTGTCTGTCGTGCAACAGAACACGTTCAGGATATGATTCAATTTGTGAAAAAATTACAAGAAAAAGGGTTGGCTTATTTGTCCGGGGGAAATGTTTATTTTGATACTGTTAAATTCGGAACCTACGGTCGTTTGTCCGGTCAAAATTTATGTGGTCTGCAACATGGGGCTCGTGTGGAAGAAGACACAAATAAAAAAAATCCAACGGATTTCGTTTTATGGTTTACTTCATCTAAGTTTGAAAATCAAATTTTACAATGGGATTCACCATGGGGAAGGGGTTATCCGGGATGGCATATTGAATGTTCGGTCATGTCCAGTAAATATTTGGGTGAAAATATTGATATTCATTGTGGCGGGGTGGATCATATTCCTGTCCATCATGAAAATGAACGGGCCCAATCTGAGGGATGCTTTGGTCATCAATGGGTGAATTATTGGGTGCATAATGAATTTTTACAATTGAAAAATATCAAAATGAGCAAATCTTTGGGGAATATTTTGACGGTGGATTCTCTCAAAGAAAAAGGGTATGATCCAATGGCTTATCGTTATTTGGCTTTGACGGCTCACTATCGTTCTTTATTGACCTTTGGTTGGGATGTCTTGGATTCTGCACAACATGCTTTTGATAATTTGAAGGCGAGAATTATTGAAATAAAAAAACATGCCACTTCGGATGATATTGATGAAAAGAGTAGGAAAGAGTATTTATCTAAGTTTGATGAATCCTTATTTAACGATTTGGGAACACCGCAAGCGTTGGTTGTGATGTGGGAGGTTTTGAAAAACAATACATTGAATCCTTCAACAAAATGGGCAATTTTATCTGACATGGACTCGGTGTTAGGATTTGGTATGGAGAATTTTCAAGAAAAAAGTTATATTTTAGATGCTGAGGCAACTGAATTATTGGCCCAAAGAAAACAGGCACGTCTTGAAAAAAATTGGTCAAAATCAGATGAGATTCGGGATATATTGAAAAATAAAGGGTTCCTGATTAAAGATTTACCCAATGGAGATGCGGAACTTGTTCCGTTAAAATAGAAAAACAGGACTTTTTTATATTAATGTGTTTATTTAATTATCAATCTTAACATATTGATAATTAACGTTATTAATTAATAACATATTGGCGAAATTATGAAAAGGTAAAATTTTCTTGCCTTTTTGAGAAAAATAAGATAAAATTTCTAAATCTTTTTTGTATAATGAAAGGGAAAAAATGAACGAAGAAAACAAAACGAAAGTTGATGCGATTATCCGTAAATGGAACGGAAAACGTGGCTCTTTAATTATGGCTTTGCATGAATTGCAGGGTCAATTTGGTTATGTGCCTTGGGATGAAGCCCTGTATTTGGGACAAAATTTGGGCATTCCTATGGCCAAAATTTATGAATGTTTGACCTTTTATAACTATTTTAAATTAAAGGCCCCCGGAAAGTATATTATTTCTATTTGTGACGGAACCGCCTGTCATATTAAAGAAGGTGCCGGTGTGTTGGCTGAATTGGAAAAAGAATTAGGTGTGCCTGCCGGAACTACAACTGATGATGGTTTGTTCTTTATTCAAGTTGTGCGTTGTTTGGGATGTTGTGGTTTGGCACCTGTTATGGTGATTAACGGAACAACCTATGGTAAAATGACACCAGATAAAGTTAAGGGTATTATTAATGAATGGCGTGCTAAGGAGGGCAAATAAGATGGTAGAATTAACAGCTGAACAAATTGAAAAATTAAAAGCCGTTGGTCGTATGCAAAAGGATAAACTTTTGCAAATGGGTAAGGACTTTGAAACAAAAAATGCCGAATTTGATGCGACCATTTTTACCTGTAATGCAACCAGTTGTCATTCGGGTGGCGGACAATCCGTTTTTGAAGCATTTAAAGCCACTTTGGAAACAGCCGGTTTAACCGCCAAAGTTCGTTTGGTGGCCACAGGTTGTATGGGACTTTGTGCTGCGGGTCCCATGACACGTATTGAAATTAAAGGTCGTAAACCTTTCTTATATAAAGAAATGACGGCTGATATGGCTCATTTAATCGTTGAACAACACGTGAAACCTTTATTGGGTAAGCCAGAGGCCGAATTAAAATTAGCCCCGCATTTGGCCGAAAAAGAATTGTCCATGGAGTTACCGTTTTTTACCAAACAACGTCGTGTTGTTTTGAAGCATTTGGGTAATTCTGATCCCGAAGATTTGGGTGAATATGTAGCCAATGGTGGTTACAAAGCATTGATGAAATGCTTGTTTGAAATGACACCAGAACAAGTGTTGGACGAAATTAAAAAGTCTGGCCTTCGTGGTCGTGGCGGTGGCGGTTTCCCAACCGGTAAGAAGTGGGAATTGTTGGCTAAAGCACCGTTGGTAGATGGTGAAAAGTTCATCATTTGTAATGGAGATGAAGGCGACCCGGGTGCCTATATGGATTCTTGTATTTTGGGGGGTGGCGCTCATGCCGTTTTGGAAGGGATGATGATTGCCGCTTATGCGACGGGTGCTACTTCCGGTTGGTTCTATGTTCGGGCTGAATATCCTTTGGCTTTGGAACGTGTGGAACTCGCCATTAAGCAAGCCAAAAAAGCCGGTATTTTGGGTAAAAACATTTTTGGAACAGACTTCAGCTTTATGGCAGAACTCCGTTATGGGGCAGGGGCTTTTGTTTGTGGTGAAGAAACAGCCCTGATGATGTCTTTGGAGGGTAATAAAGGAACACCACGTCCTCGTCCGCCATATCCAACCGAAAAGGGTTTATTCCAAAAACCGACCATTATTAACAACGTTGAAACCTGGGCCAACGTGCCTCAAATTATCTTGAACGGGGCTGATTGGTTCTCATCCGTTGGAACAGAAACCAGTAAGGGAACAAAAGTGTTCGCTTTGACCGGTAAAGTGAAACATTCCGGTTTGGTGGAGGTCCCCATGGGAACAACCGTTCGTGAAATGGTGGAAGAAGTCGGGGGTGGTACCTCAACCGGTAAGCCGTTCAAGGCCGTTCAAACCGGTGGTCCTTCCGGTGGTGTGATTCCGGCCAAGGGACTCAACTTGCCTTTGTGCTATGAAGAACTGAAAAAGATTGGTTCTATGATGGGTTCGGGTGGTATGATTGTGATGGATCAGGATGATTCTATGGTTGAAATCGCCAAATTCTATTTGGGCTTTACCGTTGATGAATCCTGTGGTAAGTGTGCGCCTTGTCGTTTGGGCGGATATCAGATGTTAAAACTTCTGACGAAAGTTGCCGAAGGGAAGGGAACACGAAAAGACCTGGAAAAAATCAAGGAAATCGGTATGGCAATGCAAAAGGGTGCTTTGTGCGGTTTAGGTCAAACCTCACCCAACCCCGTGCTTTCCACAATGAAGTATTTCCCTGAAGAATACGATGCTTTATTACAAGATGAAAAGAAAGGATGCTAAGATGATTACATTAACAATTGATGGAATAGAAGTAAAAGTGCCCGAAGGGACATCCGTTTTGGATGCTTGTCGTGAAGCACAAGTTATTG
>JAZUJZ010000058.1:0-11873 GCA_045643025.1 Alphaproteobacteria bacterium | reverse complement strand
AAAAATAAAATAAAAAAACATACCTCAGATAAATATATTAAAAATATTTGGGGCAGAGGTTATTTGTTAGAAGTCCCAAAAAATTAAAGATATTCGCCCAACTCGTTCTTAATATCTGTAATTTCTGCCAAAAAATTGTCTTGGTTTTTTATATCTGTTGTTTTTGTGGCAACTTCAGAAACAACTTCATTTGCAGATGCCAAACGTTTTTGAACACCTTTAATGGTTAAAAAATCTTTATACAAATAATCACGAATACGGGCTAACAAAACAACGTCTTCCCCTTGATATAAACGCCGTCCCATACGTTTTAAGGGCTTTATTTGTTTAAACTGGGTTTCCCAAAAGCGTAAAACAGAGGGCTGGACTTGTAATAATTCAGCAACTTCTGTAATTGTTCTGTAGGCGTTTTCCGATTTCATTTTTGGACCTTATTTCAAAAGATTTTTTAATAAATGAGAAGGTCTGAAAAGAATTGTTTTTCTGGCAGAAATCGGATAAGTTTTACCCGTTTTTGGATTGCGACCAATTCTTTCCTTTTTACTATGGGGCTCAAATGTAGCAAATCCGGCAATTTTCACACTACGCCCCGTTTTTACTGTATCTACAATCAGTGACAAAGTGTTTTCTAACATTTTTAATGCATCTGTGCAGGAAAATCCCAATTCCTCATGAATTGCCTGGGCAATTTCCATACGTGTTATTGTTTTAATTTTTTCAACCATTTATGCACCTTCCTTTTTCTTTTCTATATCATGCAATAAACTGAAAAAATTTGCAAGTCTTTTTATGATTATTTTTTAATTATGGGGCAGAAGTATCATCCAATGCCGACATGTTTAAGACATTTGCCACTTCTGTTTTTGTTTTTTCACATATATCATTTTGTGCCATTTTAATAGCCGATTCAATAGCACAGGAAAAACCATAAGCATCGGTTCCTCCATGACTTTTAACGGAAATCCCTTTCAACCCTAAGAACATAGCCCCGTTATATAACCGAGGATCCAACTTCTTTTTAAATTTGGATAAACTGGGGTGTGCCATTAAAAAACCAAACATGGATAACCAAGACTCTTTAACTTCCTGTTTTAAAGATTTTGCCACAAATTTAATGGCCCCCTCTAAAGTTTTGAGGGCAATATTTCCAGAAAAACCATCCGAAACGATGACTTGAGTTTTACCGCCGGCAATATCGTTTCCTTCTACAAATCCTTGATAATTCACTTTATCACCCATTTCACGCAACATAGAGGCCGCTTCACGAATTTCTTCACGCCCTTTTGTTTCTTCGGATCCAATATTTAACAAACCAATACTGGGTTTTTCTTCATTATACAAAAGTTGATACAGAACTTCCCCCATCAAGGCAAATTCAACCAAATTTTGTGGGTCACATTTGGCGTTTGCCCCTAAATCCAATACAACAATCGGACCGGTTGCAGAGGGTAAAATACCGGCAATGGCGGGTCTGTCAATACCGGGTAAAGTGCCCAAACAAATTTTACTCATCGCCATCAAAGCACCGGTGTTACCGGCAGAAACAACCGCTTTTGCATATCCATTACGAACGGCCATAATAGATTTCCACATACTTGTTTCACGCCCATTTCTTAATGCCTGAGCAGGTTTTGCATCACCACGCACAAATTCGGTTGTATGATGAATTTTATAACAGGTCGGATCCAATCCGACTTCTTGAATTATCGGGGTTAATTTTGTCTCATCCCCGAACAAGAAAAAGAATAATTCATCCGGATGAATTTTTGCAGATAAAGAAACACCTTCAATCACACTACGAGGGGCATGATCTCCTCCCATAGCATCAATTGAAAGTATTAATCTTTCGTTCTTTGTCAAAATGAAGCCCTATTCTGCTTTTTTAGCGACTTTTTTAACAATCACTTCTTTTTTGCGATAAAAACCGCAAGAAGCACACACATGATGTGGACGCATTAATTCACCACATTTAGGACATTCCATACAAGCATTAGACTTTAAACCATCATGTGAGCGGCGCATATCACGCTTTGACTTTGATGTTTTCTTTTTTGGTGTTGCCATTTTATTTTCTCTCTTTCATTCAATAATATTTCTGCATTATATACGGATTTCATTTTTTTTGCAAGTTTTTTTTAACTTTTGGTAAAATTTTTATTACCTTTTCTTTTAATTCCGGAGTTGTAGCAATAAAAGTTCCCGCTTTTATAATATCTGATAAAGATAACTTTCCGTCCCAACTTTGGACAATACCACCCGCTTCCTTAACAATCAAATACCCTGTAGCAATATCCCAAATATTAGGTTGAAATTCGATAAAGGAATCAAAATGGCCGGCCGCTAAATGTGATAATGCCAATGTGGTTGAACCGATAATACGCACTGGAGAATTTTTATCTAAAAAGCTGGATAATAATTCCGGACAACGTCCAAACACAGAAACATTAACCGCAAACATTGCCATTTCCATATTTGTTCTATTAGAAACACGTAACCGTTCATTGCCGGTCGGAGTCATCACAAAAGCCCCTCGTCCCTTTTCTGCATAATAAAGTTCATTGGTAATAGGATTAAAAATAACAGCATCCAAAACTTCATCACCCTTTAATAAGGCCAAAGACAAGGCAAAAGTTGGTAAGGCATGAATAAAATTAGTTGTTCCATCAATAGGATCCATTAACCAACGATAAGGGGAACCATTTTTTGCCGGAATTTCACCTTTTTCTTCCGAGATAAAACCATAATCCGGACGGGCCTCTTGTAAAAATTCAATTAATTTTTTTTCTGTCATTAAATCGGCATTAGATACAAAAGAACCGGGACCTTTCTTACTCACCTGTAAATGAGAAACCTCTCCAAAATCACGCAATAAACTTGTTGATGCACGACGAACAGCCCTAATCATTAAATTCAAATTAGGTGATAAACTGGCAATGACTTGTTCTTCACGTGTTTCTTTACGTTTAACAAGTGTATTCTTACGTGGTGTTATTTTTTGTTTTGAAATAACGGGCATTTTAAACCTTTCAGTGTATGAGGTGTATTTTATCAAAATATTTTATTGGGTGCAAGAAAAAAATATCTTATTTAATTTCATCGTTAATAGATTTCAGACACATAAAAATCAAAAAGCCGTATATCCAATCGGCTAAACTCATTGTTTGAATTGATTCAATAACACCAAACATGATATGTCCTTGATAAATTTTAATGCGTTAATTTTAACATAAAAAGTAATTTTTGTCAATCTTTTTCTATTATAGTGAGTCCATCAAAAGTCGGATGAATATGTTTTGGTAATTGTTGTATTAAACTGTCATAATCCATGTGCGCACCAAGATGGGTTAAATAAGCCCGTTTTACCGATAATTTTTGAATCCAAGTTATTGCTTCTGCTAAATGGACATGTTTTTTATTTTCTTTTGGACTGGGACACCCCAGCAACCATGTATGGATACCGGCTAAAACATCCCATCCTTTATCTGTCATAGACTTGACATCGGTTGAATAGGCAAAATCACCTATTCTATACCCCACAGAAGTTCCTTTCCCATGTTTTTGATAAACAGGTGTAATACATAAATGTCCGATTTGAAAGGGATGATACATTTTAATCGGATGAAATCTAAAATTTTGGCCATTTTTAAAAACATAATCAAATTTATCCAACAAAATTTTAATATCTTTTTGGGTGGCATAAACATCTAAAATTTCATTTTTATCACTGATAAACTTATGGACATCCTCTGCCCCACCACAGTGATCATAATGAATATGTGTATATAAAAGGGCATTTAAGTGAGGGGCTCCTTGTCTCATTAATTGTTTTTTTATATCCGGTGATGTATCAATTAACAGGTTTAATTTTTTTGATTGAATTAATACAGAACTGCGTGTGCGTATATTTTTGGGATTGTTTGGATCACAATCTCCAAAACCACGTGTTAAAGAAGGCATACCATATGATGGCCCACACCCCAAAACTGTAATTTTCATTTCTGCTCCTTAAAATAAAGTCTGTAAAAATTCTCGTCTGTCATTTTTTCCATTTCGTCCACAGAAACTCCTTTAATTTCGGCTAATTTTTTTAAGGTATTTTGGATATACGCCGGTTGATTGATATGTCCCCTCATGGGTTCTGGAGCCAACCAAGGTGCATCTGTTTCAACCAATAATTTATCTGGTGGAATAGTGGAAAAAATATCTCTTAATGTTGCCGCTGATTTAAAAGTAATAATTCCGGAGGCTGAAATATAAAATCCTAATTGAATTGCAAATTGTGCCAATTCCATACTTCCCGTAAAACAATGAAAAACACCTTTGTTTTCCAATAATCCCTTTTGATGTGCCATATTTAATATTTGCATTGTATCATCTTCCGCATCACGAGTATGAATCATAATCGGTTTTTGTATGTGATGAGCCAACACAATTTGTTCATAAAACAATTTTTTTTGTTCCTCTTTAGTTTCGGGGGATTCATGATAATCTAAACCAATTTCACCAACAGCCAATAAATTTGGTTGTTTTGAAAATAAATTTGTTAATTGAGACAGTGGTTTTGAATAATCCAAGTGTGCATATTCCGGATGAATACCGACAGCCCCGTATAAAGAGGGATGTTGATGTAATAAATTGACTAATTCAATCCAATCTTTTGTATCACAGGCAACAGCCAATATATGATTTACCCCTTCTTTTTCTGCCAAAGAAATAATCTCAGAAATGGGAAGTTGATAATCTTCTTGGGATAAATGGCAATGACTATCTATGGTCATAGAACCTCCGCTATTTTTAAGATAACATCTATCAGAATTTGTTGTTTATCCAAATATAAAGATTCTGTCAAAATTAATCTGTCTTCCACCCACGAATAAAGTGAACTAAATTTGTTGGCCTGATTTGTTTGATGAATAAAAGCGTTGTGCCTTAAAAAATGTAAGATAAAATGGGAAACCAGAGTCAATTCATCTTTAGAAAAATTTTGAAAAAAAGCAAATAAATTTGGAATATCCATACAGGAAACAGGACATAAAAATTGACTTAATTGTTGATATAATTCTACCCCGTTATTTTGACAAATCATTTTGGCAATACCGGGGATACCATCTGATAATTGAACAACTTGTTCAACATCTGTTATTTGTGGAAAATTTTTTTGAATGTAACTTGATAATTCTGCTTCTGTCATTGAATGTAAAACGATTCGTTGACAACGGGATAAAATGGTTGGTAATAATCTGTGTGGATTTTCTGATAATAAGAATATCAATGTTTTTTCATAAGGTTCTTCCAAGGTCTTTAAAAGCGCATTTTGTGCGTTTTCATTCATTTCTTCTGCCAAGGAAATAGCCAATATCTTACACGGTAGAACACTTTTTAATGCTAAAAAATCCAATCCAGATTTTAATTCATCAACAGTAATTTCTGTTTTATAATCAAGTTCCTGTTGTTCCGGTGGAAGTTCACCCGATCCAATTTTTTTTTGCAAAGTCTTTTTTGATTCTTCTGTTAATCCACACTCTATCCACTTCAGACCAGCCAACAAATCCGCCGGTTTATTACCAAAAAAAGATTGTCCAATTTCATTAACCAATTCTTTTTTGCCAATTCCTCTTGGTCCCACAATTAAAAAGGATTTTGAGGTGTGATTTTGATGATACTGATTCAAAATTTCTTGAATTATTTTTGACATAATTTTTGTTCTATCTGTTGAATAATTTGTTGGTGTATATGGTCTACAGAATCATTGGCATTAATAACCCTACACCGAGATGGATTTTCTTTAGCAATTTGTAAAAATCCTTCTCTTAAATTTTGGTGAAAAAGTAAATCCATTTGTTCAAAACGTTGTTCGGTGTTTCCTAAGCGATTACAACTACGTTTTAATCCGATGTCAGGATCAATATCCAAAATAAAAGTTAAACTTGGTTCAAATTCCCCTGCAATAATTTGATATAATTGTTTTAATGTTTTCTGTAAATTCTTATCGTTTTGACGACCATATCCTTGATAAGCCAAAGTGCTATCTGCAAAGCGATCACATAATACCACTTTCCCTTGATTTAATGCCGGCCATATTTTTTTGATTAAATGATCTCGGCGAGCAGCGGAAAACAATAATACCTCGGTCAAAGCATCCCATTGTGCTTGACCGGTGACCAAAAGAGGACGAATCAATTCTCCCCCTTCAGATCCACCCGGTTCTCGTGTCAATAAAACAGGAATACCTTTTTTTTCTAAATATTCCTTAACCAGACGAATTTGGGTTGTTTTTCCTGCCCCTTCTCCCCCTTCAAAAGTAATAAAGAATCCTTTGTCCATTATTTTTTTCCAAATAAAACTTTAATTTTTCCAAATAATCCTACTTTTTGAACATTTTCAGCCGCCACTAAATCCGTTTGGACTTCTTTTCCATTTGCTAAATGGGTGGTGATAGTCCCCAGTTTTTGTCCTTTTTTGACAGGTGCAATCACGGGGGTTAGATACTGAACGGTAGAAGTTGATTTAATTTCATCGTCAATTGGATAGGTTTCTGTAATATGTTTTTCTGGAACGGCGTGTACGACCTGTTCTTTTCCAAGCCACACAGGGATTTTAACAACAGATTTATCCGGTCGTAAAAGGTCTATATTTTGAAAGTGTGATAAGCCCCAGCCCATTAATTTTCTGGCTTCACTGGCTCGATCATTCATACTCTTCAACCCATTAATGACCAAAATTAAGCGACGTCCGTCTTTTGTTTTAACAGAGGCAGTCAAACCATACCCGGATTGCTGGGTGTGTCCTGTTTTTAAGCCATCAGCCCCATCTAAAGAATATAACAACGGATTACGATTTCCTTGTTTAATGCCATTATATGTAAATTCTTTTTGTGAATAAATTTGATAATGTTCCGGATAATCATTAATGATATGAGTGGCAAGTAATGCCAAGTCTTTTGCACTCATTAAATGTTCCGGATGAGGAATACCCGTTGCGTTTCTAAAAGTGGAATGTTGCAGTCCCATTTTTTTTGCCTTTTGGGTCATTTTGGCGGCGAAAGATTCCTCTGTGCCCGCCATATTTTCTGCTACAACAATACAGGCATCGTTTCCGGATTGAACAATGATCCCCTGTAGTAAATCCTTTAATTTCACCTTTTGTTGTGGTTTTAAGAACATGGTGGAACCACCGGTTTTAGCCCCCCCTTTTTTCCAAGCGTTTTCAGAAACGGTAAATTCACTTTCTAAAGTATAATCTCCCTTTTTAACGGCTTCATCAATCATATAAGCAGTCATCAATTTGCTCATAGAGGCCGGATGCATTGGTGTATCGGCTTTTTTATCAAACATCACATAACCCGTATCTGCATCTATTAAATAGGCATATTGGGCTTTTGTTTTAATTCCCGTGGCAGCCAACGTTGAACAGGAAACCCCAAGTAATAAAGATAAAATGAATGTCTTACTGTTTAATGTATGCATCTTTATACCCCCTTTCTTTGAATTGATTTAAGATAGTTTTTGCTTCTTCTTTTGAATATGGTCCAACCTGAACAACATTTAACAATTTTCCCTGTCTTTGAACTTGTTCTATCTGGACAGAATAAGTATTTGACAATTGCTTTTGTAATCTTTGTGCATTATCCACATTTGCAAAACTTCCCAAAACAATCTTTGATTCCCCTATTTGCACAGGTTGAATTTGTGCTTTTTCTGGAGCATAGAGAACTTCCGTTTGTGCGGTTGGGGCAACAAAATCTGATTGTGTTGTATCTGGTGCAATTAAAACCAACTCATTATCATTTTGTTGGGTTGTTTGTTCCGGTTGATAAATCGGATTTTTATTAAGTAATTGGAGCTTTGCTTGTTTACTCTCTTCCGGTAATACCTCTACCTGAACCATAGCAGCACCCGAGGAAGGCATTTCCAATTGTTCTGCCGCTTTTTGTGAAACATCAATCAAACGATTATTAACCATAGGTCCCCGATCATTGACCCGAGCAATCACAGTCTTGTTGTTTTCCAGATTTGTGATTTTGACAATACTTGGCAAGGGTAAAGTTTTATGACGGGCCGTTGCCAAATGTGCATCATATTGTTCTCCGTTAGCTGTTAAATTATTTTCACCCGAAGGAATATACCATGAAGCTAATCCTTGTTCAGAATAATCATACTTTTCTGCGGGAAAATACCAAACATCCTTAATTTGATAGGGCTCTTCCACTAAATAAATTCCTTGTGTAGAGTTTGTATCCGATTCTTCCTTATAGAACAAAGGATTGGGTTGCAAGGCACAACCAGATAATAAAACAGCAATCACAGAGGTTGTAAAAATATATTTATTCATTAATTTAACTCCTTTTGATAAATATTTAATTTTATTAATGTTTCTTTGTTTGGATAACCATCTGATTTTAAATTATTGTTTTGTTGAAACAGACGTAATGCTTGACGCATTTTCGGTCCTAATTTGCCATCAATTTCCCCCGCATAATATCCCATATTTTGTAAAGTTTCTTGTAATAATAAAAATTCTTGTGTTTTAAGCGGGCGAAAATCTGATGGTGTATTGAATGTTGCGCTCTGTTTTGAAATTAAATCTGCCAATACCCCTGTGGTAAGGGCATATAATTCCAAACGGTTCCATTTATTAATTAATTTAAAATTTGAATATGTTAAAAAAGCGGGACCTTGACTACCCATTGGGGTATGCAGGGTAGCCATTATTTCTTCTTCAACGACTGGAATTTCTTCGGATGGAAAAGAAACGAGTCCCATTTCTTTCCAATTACGAACGGTCTTTGTTTGTCCGGCATTTTGCCAGTCAAAATCTGTCGGTAAAACAACGGGGCGACCCCATGGTTCATCAACTTTCCATCCCATTTTATGTAAATAATTAGCCGCAGATGCCAAACTGTCCGGTATACTCCCCGTTAAACTCTTAGTGCCATTGGAATCTGCATCTACCCCATAGGCCAAATAAGTGGTCGGCATAAATTGAAAATTTCCAATTCCCCCATCCCACGATCCTAACATAGGAGGATAAGGTTCTGTTTCCAAAATTTTGAAATAAGCCAGCAATTCCTTGGTAAAAAATTCACGCCGACGAGGATGATAGGCCAAAGAGGATAAAGACTTTAATAACGGTGTTTTCCCCATAAAAGAACCAAAGTTTGTTTCCATACTCCATAAAGCCAATAAATACTGTTCAGGCACTTGATATTTCTGGGATACAATTGAAAGCCACGTTTTATATTTTTTGCGTATTTTCTGTGCTTTGGCAATTTTTTCGGCATTTAATCGGGGCGCAGAATAATCCCAAAAATTACGCAAATATTCGGGCTGTTTAATATCCTGAGCCACAACCTGTGGTAACAATTCCATTTTAGGTAAATACTTGTCTAAAGTGGTTTGTTTAATTCCCTCTTTTAATGCACGCTGAGCAAATTGTTGTTTCCATGTATCAAAATCTTCACTCTGTGCGACAACATTTTGATGAAAGCCCACCATTGCCACAAAGACCAAATAAGATACTGATTTTATCAATTTATTCATCACCCTCTCCGATTCGTTTTTTATCATAGCGTATTTTTCAGAAAAAATCACTTGCTTTTTTTATTTTTTTTTCATAAAATAGAGGTGGTTTTGGAAAGGTGGTCGAGTGGTTTAAGGCTCCGGTCTTGAAAACCGGCGTGGGGGCAACCCCACCGAGAGTTCGAATCTCTCCCTTTCCGCCAATATAAAATAAGCCTTTGAATAAAGGGCTTATTTTTTTGTTTTTTAACGGATTTTTTTCCTTACACGTTACGTTTACACGTCACTTAAAGCCAAGAATAATTGTACTAAAATAACTTTTTTTATACAACTTTTCCCTTTTTGACACTTTAAAATAACTAATTTCTTGACAACCTGCCCTTGTGACATTTTGTTAAAAGTAGATTTAATAGGAGATTTATCCCCTGTTTAAAAACCTTAAAACATAAGAACCTTCAAATTCTTTTGTCAATTCTTGCAATTCCCGTTTAATGGGATAATTAATTTTGCACAATTCTTCATACATAATCCTAATATCTCTTTTTTTACCATAGATTCTCTGCCCTATTCCACTGTCTCGCCAACCACATAAAGCATTTTGATATTCTGTTGGTATTTTTACTTCAACTGCTCTTGTTTCAAAAGTATGTCTAAAACTATGGAACACCTTACTGGGAGAATCAATCCCCAATAGGACAAAAAATCGGATAAGCACCTTTTCTAATTGTTCTTGATCCAAACTTGAATATTCGGGCTTACAAGTTATGTTAAAATTATTCACCACTATTGGACATAGTATCTTTTCTAATGCCATTTTAGCTTTGTGAGTTAATGGTTCTTTTAATAAATTTTTGGCAATAGCCGCACAACATCCTTTTTTCTTAGAAAAAACTGTTAATGCATGTTTTAAGGACCATACATTTTTTATATTTGATTGATCAATCAAATCATTAAAAAAATCAAAATAAGTATCAAATAACTCAAGAAATTCAGAAGGATTTCTTACTGTCATGTTAAAATCAACTAGCTCAATGAAATCATCTGAAAGCCAATACGAAAATGACTTTTTATAAATGGCACATTTGATATCTGTAAGAGTTATTTTTTGTGGGTCAAACATGGATTATACCTCAAGGTTTTCTGTATATTCTTAAACATTTTAATACATGTACTTCATTGCCTTTGATGGCATAAAGCACTATAAATCTTTCCTGAAACACTAATTTATAAATGCTGATATTATGGGCACGCCAATAGATTTTGTTATCTTGGGGAAAATATTTTAATTCCTCCATATGCCTTTCTAATTGTTCTACAACCCTCTTTGTAATTAAAGGTAAGTATTTGAGAAGATTTTTTGTAAAAGTCTTTAAATCTTCAATAGCAGATGTTTCAAAAATAATTGAATAAGGTAATTCCTCGGTCATTTAGTATCCATATTTGCTAAAACTTCATTTATGTCTCGTTTTAATTGTAAAAACACTCTATCTTTGGGCTCACCTTTGGATTTTTCCATACTTTCTAATCCATTTTCAACCCCTTTTAGAATATAACCAAGGTCTGCATATTCTTTCATTTTTTCATATTCATTGGCTTCAACAACCACAACAGCAGCAGCTCCATCAACTGTTAAAACAAAGGGTGTTTTTTCTTTTTGGATTTTTTTAATAACTTTTGTTGCTATTTTTTTAAAATCTGTTAAGGAAAGTATATTTTTGACATTCATGGCATACCTCATATCAGGTTTAAATTAGAGCCTTAATATTACACCTTTTATATACAAAAGTCAATCCAATACCATCCCCGGAAAGGGATTTCATCTGATTCCCTTTATTCTATATTATCCTGAATAATTTCCTCTAATTTCTCCTTACCAACACCTTGTTGAATAAAGAACTTTTCAACAGCATTCATTCGCTTTTCTAAATTTGACAGACGTTTTTCTAAATCTTTAACCCTTTCTGTTAATTGGGAATTGGTTAAAACTAATTTCGTGTTTTGGGTTGATAATTCCTCACAATGTCCTTGTTCAAATTCTAATTGTTCATTCAAATATTTGTTTTCTTCTGTCGCATTATCCCTTTCTTGCTTTAAAACAGACTTGTCAAATTGACTCACATCTTCAAATAATGGGGCATATGCCTTTCCTGTTAATGAAAGAATCCTTCGGCCATTTTTATCAATTTCTTTATATAGATATCCATCCCTGATTAAATCATTCACAAATGTTTTGGCTGTGTTTTCTGTTAATTTGAGCCCAGTCGCAATATACTCATTACTGGCAAAAAATTGATGGTTATTATTTGTCTTATATTTAATATAGTCCAACAGGACTCTTTTAGTGATTGATAATTC
>JAZUJZ010000057.1:0-2290 GCA_045643025.1 Alphaproteobacteria bacterium | reverse complement strand
CCTTATACCAGTACATTTTTTACCTTTTCGGATTATATGAAACCCGCTATCCGTTTAGGGGCGTTGATGAACCTAACACAACTCTATATTTTCACACACGATTCTATCGGGGCGGGTGAAGACGGCCCCACCCATCAACCTGTGGAACAACTGATTTCTTTGAGGGCTACCCCAAATTTAAAAGTCTTCCGTCCGGCCGATGCGATTGAATGCGCCGAAAGTTATGAAGTGGCCCTTAAATCCGATGGCCCCAGTGTCTTGGTTTTGACACGTCAAAAAGTGAGCCCTGTGCGTCAATCGGTAAAAGAAAACCTCACCCAAAAAGGCGGATATATTTTAAAAGAAGTCAAAAACAGAAAACTCACCCTCATCGCCACAGGGTCAGAGGTAGCACTGGCATTAAAAATCGCCGAACAACTCCCCGATACCGCCGTGGTATCTATGCCATGTTGGGAAATATTTGAAGAACAATCAACCGATTATCAAACAAAAGTTTTGGGATCCGCCCCACGTGTTGTGATAGAGGCCGCCAGCCCCTTTGGTTGGGAAAAGTATGCGGGCGAAAAAGGTTTGATTATCGGGCTCAATCAATTCGGTGCCAGCGCCCCGGGAAATATCCTGTTTGAAAAATTCGGATTTACCGTGGAAAATATTTTAACACAAATTAAAGAAAAATTTAAAATATAAAAAAATCCCCGTCATCAAGGCGGGGATAAAAACTAAACCGTTCTTTCCGGGAAGTATTTACACAAAGGAATCCCTTTGAAATTGCGCCCACAATAGCGGACTCCTTCTTGACATTTACCGGTTTTGGCACAAGGGGGTGCCAAACATTGTAACACATCCTCACGATGAATTTTACTTTCCAAAGATTTCCTCAATTGCACAGACATTTGATAAATTTCTTCTTGTGCACACCAACAGGAACGTTTTGCCTGTTCATGGAAAAGTGCATTTATATCGTATGTCTTTTTGGTGGCCACCATCGCCCCATAGGGAGCAATTGTTGTCGCCAAACTATCCCCAACTTCTTTCCTTAAATCCATCCATTGTTGCATAAATTCTTTGGCTTGCCCAGATAAATTCGCTTTCTTTAACAAAGGCGGAAGGTAAAAATGTCCCGTAAAAGTGGGCTTACCCCGTTTTACCGAACGATGTCTTTGATCTTGACCATAGGTCGCACAAGACATTATCGCTTCAGTTTGAATAATTTGTTGCGTATTATCCATCGTTTCAGGTGAAAAATAAAGTGTATCCAAACTATCCACACTGTTGGGTGGGGTTATACTATTATCAACCATGACATTTGTTACCATTACGGTTGGCGTAGAAACGACACTTGACTCACGTGGAATAAAAGCAGGCGTAATATCTTTTTTATTTTGCTTTTCTTTATCAAACATATAGGAAAGTTCCGGATGCACTTTTAATACTTCATCCACCATCTTTTGGGTTAGCAGACGCATTTCAGGACTCCACGCTGTGCGATAAAGCGCCATTAATGAGGCCGTATTGATGGTATAGTCCATCGCCGTCGGTGCACATTGGGAAATAAACATCCTGAGTTGTTCTTGCGCAAATTTTGGTGCATTTTGTTCAATATACTTTTCACCGACATAGGGCCGTTCTGCCTGAATGGCTTTTTTGGCTTCTTCTGTTAAACGAGGCAGATTTTCTTGATAAATCTGACACCCTTTTTTAATCCAAGCCATGACCTTGGTTAAATCTTTATCGGGATAAGTTTCATGTAAAGAATTTTCTATCGCCCCAAAATCAGGCGATTCATACATTTTGGAAAAACGGCCGGAACGTTGGTCTGTGTTATAATGAGGACTGGTTAAATGCAAACCAAATACCGCCAAAGAAACAGGAATATCCGACAAATGAAAGGTAAAATAATTATGTTCCAAAGTCGTATGATGACCTGTATCCACCAAGCGCCCTTTGACATCAATTTTTTTATCCAATAAAGAATCGTCCGTTGTATAGCAAACACGTGCCGCATGACTGGCCGCTGTTTCGGGGTCCTTTTTCATTTCATTATAAAGTTCTACTTTCATTTCAAAAACTCCTTTCTGATACGTTCTGCTATATCCGGTGCCGGATTCAATGGATGAACCGCCACCACCTCTGTTCCCCCTAAAGGACTCGCATAGCCCGCTTGATATAAACTTTGATGAAAACGAGCATGCTTTTTACCTATCATTTCAGCAGGGGCAAAAATAAACACACTAACCCCCACCGCACAACATTCCGAACACATAGACATAGAATCCCCCGTCACAACAAT
>JAZUJZ010000056.1:0-10642 GCA_045643025.1 Alphaproteobacteria bacterium | reverse complement strand
CAATTGGGGTATGTGGCCTCGTGGCTGACAATGGGACAGGTCCTATGTATGCCGATGATTTTAGCGGGATTTTGGATTTTACATTATGCTTCGTTAAAATCTACGATTAAAAGGATGGAACGACATGAAAACTAAATATGGTTTTTTTCAAAATTTAAAGAGAATGTGTCGATATCGGTTGTTAATTCCTTTGATACGTTCGGCTCATTCACCGGAGCATAACGCTCGGGGTGTTGCCGTTGGTGTGGCTTGGGCTATGACGCCGTTGGTTGGCATTCAAATGACATTAGTGGCTATCACTTGGGGATTATTAAAAAAAGTGTTTAAGTGGGATTTTTCGTTACCTTTAGCCATTGCCTTTACATGGATTACAAATGTGGCAACTTTAGTTCCGATTTATTATGTTTTTTATGTGACGGGACAAATGATGCAAGGGCATTGGGATTCTATCAGCGGTTATAGTCAATTACAAGGGATTTTAGCCCAAACATTCTTGTCTGATTTAACTATAGCCGAGGAATGGACGTTATTTTTTAAGTTGCTGTTACAAGATTGGGGGGTGGCAATGGCAATTGGGTGTTTGCCATGGGCTCTTATATGCGGGGTGGCGAGTTACTATATGACTTTACGGTTTTGTGCGAATCGTGCTCGGCAACGTGAATTAAGAAAAAAGGGAAAATAATGCCTATCAGTATATGGCCAGGGTTGGATTGGGTAAAGGCAAACTTTTATAATGCCGCTGAATCTTTGAATATACGGGATGTTGTTTGTATGAAACAGCCCCATTTTACGGATGTTTTATGGGTAGAAAAAACGCAAAAAGAATGGTTAGATTGCGATGCTCTTTTAACAGATAAAAAGGGGGTTCGTTTGGCTGTTCGGACGGCAGATTGTGCCCCTATTTTATTGGTTGATACCCAAAAACATATTGTGGGGGCAATTCATGCGGGATGGAAAGGTGCCCTGCAGGGTATTATTGAACAGACCGTTCATCAAATGCAATTAAGGGGGTGTTTGTTATCTGACATAGTGGCGGCTATAGGTCCACACTTACAAAAGGATAGTTTTGCGGTATCTTATGAAATGAAATCTTTATTTCCGCCGATTCATCACCACTTTTTTACCGAAGAAAAAGGAAAAATTTTATTTGATTTTGATGCCTATGTTCAGATGCGCTTAAAACATGTCGGTATCAAACGTATAACATCCAATGGGACGGATACTTTTCCTTGTGTTGATTATAACAGTTATCGCCGAGATCCCGAAAATCCGGCTCGGCAACTCAGTGTGATTGAAATAGTATAATTCAGGAGGTTAAAATGTATGATAATTTTGAATTTGTCATTTGTTGTGCAGGGGAATCTACCCGAAATTTTCCACATTCCAAGGGACTTGCCCATAAATCTTTACTCCCTTTTGGAGATATGCGTTTAATTGATTATGTCTTACGGGATATTATTCACATGGGGGGACGTCACATAACATTGGTATGTTCCAACGAATCGGTGGTTAAAAGTTTTCATCGTGCATTAGAAAATGATGAAAAAACGGAAAATAAACTGCGACAAAAGGGGAAAAATGAAATTGCGGATGTGTTGCATAATACTTTTTTGCCAGATGATATAGATTTGAAATTTGTCCTGCAATCTGAACCGCTGGGCACGGGACACGTGCTGTATTCCGCCGCTGATATGATTCAAGATCGTCATGTTGTTATTTTATTTCCGGATGATATTATTATTTCGGGTAATCCAAATCATCCACATATTCAAAAGTTGGTGGATGCCTTTTTAACAAATCCAAAACGGGCATTAATTACGGGCCTATGGCGTGAGGATGTATCCAATAATGCTATTATTGTGAATGGTCGGATGGTGGAAAAACCCAAAAATCCGACTTCGCATATTGCGGGAATGTCTCCCAATGTGTTACCGAATGCTGTTATTCAATATATTAAAAATCAAGGCCAACAATATATTGATAAAACGCATGCAACCCATAAAGAATGGTTATATCAGGATGCCCTGAATGACTTTTTAGATAAAGGTGGGGAAGAGGAAGGATATAGTGTTGATATGTTTTTAAAGTCGGATGAGGACCTTATGTTGGATACCGGAACATTACCCCTTTATGAGCAAGGGCAAGTCTATGCTTTACTGAAACTCTCCTCTTTTGCTCATCAGAATCAAGAATTGGCCAAAAAATTAATAAACGATTAAAGTGGTTCCCACACCATTTCGTTGCTATCCACACAGTTTGTGGAAGAAGCGGGACTTGATAATTTAATGGTTCCCCATTCCATTTCCCACAACCGTCGGCATTCATCTTTTCCAATGCTATCATAGGTGAGGGTAAAACTATCCCCTGTTCCCTTAACTTTGATGGATCCCCCCAGGGGATGCGTATTATCTTCACGGGAAAAAATATCGTTCGTTTGAACAATACTGGTAAATTCTCCATCCGGATATTCTCTGGACCAAGAATATAAATCCATAATGCCGTTGATTTGGTCTTGAACATCGTTATAAACTTGGTTAATTTTATAGGTGGTCATCCCGTAATTAATCCCTTGAACTGCACCATACATAATAATTCCCATAATCCCCAACACACCCAACATTTCCAACATGGTTCTGCCGGATTCGTTGTGATTTGATAAAAATAATTGTTCTTGCATCTTATTCCCCCTTTATTTTGAATCCCAACTGTTTTAAGCATTTCTCAATGGGCTGTCCTTTTAATTCAGCCAATTGTTTTTTTGAAAAAGTAATTTCCAAAATCTGTCGGGTTAAAATGCCCGCTTTTTTCATTTCTGTCAAGGCCTCTTTGGCACGATTTGTCTGAATTAAACGATACATTTCGTCTCGCAATCTGTCGGCCGATAATACAGTTAAACCATCGGCATGTTTTGCACAAATTTTGACAACTTTTGGATCTAACGGTAAAGAACTGATAGCAGACCAAAAACGAAAATAACGTAAAATCCTTAAATAATCCTCTTGAATACGTTGCTCGGCATCCCCGATAAAACGGACCAAACCTTGGGCTAAATCACTGCGCCCCGTGGCATAATCAAAAATTTTATTTTTAATATCCACCGACAGGGCGTTGATTGTAAAATCACGGCGCAAAGCATCTGCTTTATAGGATGTTGTCCATACAACCTGAGCATGTCGGCCATCTGTTTTATCGTCTTTACGCAATGTTGTAATTTCATAGGGGACTTTATTGATTTTTGCCGTAATGGTTCCATGTTCTTTGCCAATGGAGATAAATTCAATACCCGCCTTTGCTAATTTATCTTCCACCACGGTGGGTTCCAAAGGAGTGGCCATATCCCTGTCATGAATCGGACGACGTACTAAATAATCACGAACACAACCGCCCACTAACCGTACCTGACCATCCAGGGCTTTGTATATTTGAATTGCACCATGATTCCATAAAGTATCCATGTATATATTATAGCAAAAAATTTCTTGCGATGCAATGAAAAAAAGAGTATTATCTTTTTGATGATGATAAAAACAACACAAAAATTGCAACAATTATGTCAGCGTTTATCTCGGGAACGATTTATTACGGTGGATACTGAATTTATTCGGGAAAAGACCTATTATGCTGAACTTTGTTTGATTCAGGTTGGGGCGGGTAAGTCGGCTTGGTTGATTGACCCTTTATCAACAGAATTGGATTTAACTCCCTTTTTTGAAATTTTACTCAATCGTTCAATTATTAAGGTTTTTCATGCTTGTCACCAGGATTTAGAAATTTTTTATCGTTTAATGCATAAAATGCCGGTTCCTGTTTTTGATACCCAAATTGGGGCAATGGTGTGTGGTTACGGTGATAATGTCAGTTATCAACAATTGGTGAAGGACTATTTGCAAATTACCCTGGATAAAGGGATGCGTATTACGGATTGGTCACGCCGCCCTTTAACCAAAGAGCAACAATCTTATGCTTTGCATGACGTGATTGAACTCAAACAGGTTTATCAAAAAATGATGGAAGATATTTGTTCCCATAATCGCTTGGATTGGATTCAAGAGGAAATGATGGCTCTGACAAATACAAAAAACTATAAATTGAATGTGTCGCATTTAATGGCAAAAATGCGTATGCCTTTCCATAAAAAAGAGGCCATTCATCTTTGTGCCCGCTTGATTGAGTGGCGTGAAAAAATTGCCCAAAATAAGAATAGACCCCGTAAATATATTTTGACAGATGAAGCCCTGTTGGAATGTGTGGCCTTTTCCCCGAAAACGGAGCAAGAATTGGAAAAATTACGGTCCATCTCTGAAGGTTTTGCCAAAAGTGAAGTGGGCCAATCCTTATTGAAATCGCTTAATAAAATACGGTTAGAGGAACCAATAGAGTGGCCTGTTCCGGAAAAGAAAACACTCTCTAACGGGCAAAAAAGTTGGTTAGAGGCGATGCGTTTGTTATTAAGCGTGGTTTGTGAAGAAAACAATGTGGCCCCTGTTTTAGTGGCCGATACCGATCAAATGATACAATATATTCACACGGACGATGCTTATTTTATGCATGGTTGGCGGTTTCAAGTATTTGGACGCTATGTGCAATCTTTCCAAAAAGGAGAAGTGTCTTTGGTCTATGATCAAAGTTGCAAACGATTGGTTCTTCAATCTAATCTAACCAAATCCGGTCAATAGAAGCCCCGACGGCCTTTAATTTATCCTCAATATGGTAGTATCCTCTATCAATATGATAAACACGTTGAATGGTGGAATACCCGTTTGCGGCCAGTGCGGCTATAATAAGAGCAGCCCCCCCCCTTAAATCAGAGGCCATGACCGTTGCTCCTTTTAGTTCTGAAACACCTTGAATCGTAGCATGTGTGTTATCAATCAGGTGAATGTCTGCCCCCATACGGACCAACTCCGGAATATGCATGAAACGATTATCATGCATGGTTTCATTGATGTTTGTTTGTCCGTTGGCCAAGGTCATCATGGCGCAGAGTAAAGGTTGTAAATCTGTTGCAAATTCCGGATAAGCCCCCGTCTGAACAGAGGTGGCTTGCAGATGGGCTTGACGTGCATCAATTTCCACCCCCGAAGCGGTTTGATTGAGTTGAATGTGGCTGGAAATAAACGGACCACAAGCATTGGGCAGTAAATCCAATTTTGCATTTCGTAAAAACAGATGACTTTTTGTAACGGCAGCGCTGGCCATAAATGTAAAAGTTTCAATTCTGTCAGGAACGGGGGTATATTCTGTTCCATGTAATTTTGTGACGCCGTGGATGGTTAAATCTCTGGTACCAACCCCTTCAAATTTTGCCCCCATTTGTGTCAGCATTTGAATTAAATCCATGACTTCCGGTTCTAAGGCAGCATTATGAATGACCGTCGTCCCTTTGGCCAAAGTGGCGGCCATAATGGTATTATGTGTTCCGCCAACGGTAATACGCCAACAATTAACGTCGGCTCCTTTTAATTGTCCTTGGGCTTTAATATAGCCATGTTCGGAATCAATTTTTGCTCCCATCGCAACCAGAGCAGATTGATAAATATCCAATAATCTGCCACCGATAGCACATCCTCCGGGTAAAGAAACTTCGGCTTTACCTAATCTGGCCAATAAGGGTCCCAAAACCCAAAAACCGGCCCGCATTTTACTGATGTAATCATACGAGGCCACACATGTTTTTATCTCGGGTGTTTGGAGTGTCATAGTATCTCCATTGACGGTAATATGTGTCCCCAAAGACTCCAGTAATTGCATTAAAGTTTTGACATCGGATAACAGGGAAACATTGTGTAAAACGATGGCTTCATCGGTGAGTAAAGTGCAAATCATTAAAGGCAATATGGCATTTTTTGCCGCTTTAATTTCTACCTCTCCATTCAGTTGCTTTCCGCCGATTACTTTGAATGCATACATTTTTTTTGCCTTTGTTGTTCTTTTCTTAGTTTCAAATTATAACGCAATGCTCTGGCTTGTTTTAAAAAATTCTCTTTTTTTTTGCCTACAAGTTTTAGGTTCTCATCTACCTGTTTTTCTAAACAATCCATTTTTTTGACTCCTTTGAAAAAGAAGCATACTCTAAAATATAAAAAACTGCAAGAGAACAGATAAAAATATCTGGCTTTTTTTTATAAAATTTGTTAAACTATATCCCAAATTAAAACTGAAAGGTAAAAAATGACATATTCAAAAGAAACCGATCAAAAATGGCAAAAAAAGTGGCTTGAGACCAACTTAAATAAATATGATGAAAACGCCCCCGGGAAGAAACTTTATTGTTTGGATATGTTTTCTTATCCGTCAGGGGCCAACTTACACTGTGGTCATTGGTATAACTATGCACCGGTGGATACTTGGGCTCGTTTCAAAAAAATGCAGGGCTTTAATGTTTTTCATCCGATGGGTTTTGATGCCTTTGGATTGCCGGCCGAAAACTATGCCATTAAAACAGGGATTCATCCCAAAGATTCCACGATGGCGAACATCAAAAAGATGACCCAACAACTGAACGAAATGGGGGCCGCTTATGATTGGGAACATACCCTAAATACCTGTGATGAAGAATACTATAAATGGACACAATGGATTTTTATCCAACTTTATAAAAAAGGTCTTGCCTATCAAAAAGAAGCGCCTGTCAATTGGTGTCCGGGGTGTAAGACTGTTTTGGCTAATGAACAAGTGATTGATGGTTGCTGTGATCGTTGTAAATCGCAAGTTGTTCAAAAGAAGATGAAGCAATGGTTCTTTAAAATTACAGATTATGCCGAAGAATTGTTACGTGATATTGATAAGGTCAATTGGCCGGAAAAGACTAAGAAGATTCAAAAGAATTGGATTGGTAAATCCCACGGCTCATTGATTACTTTTGATATTGATAATGGCACACAATTAAAGGCCTTTACAACACGGGCGGATACTTTGTATGGCTTAAGTTATGTGGTGATTGCTCCTGAACATCCCGCTGTGACAGGACTTACAACCCCAGACCAAAAAGCCGCCGTTGAACAATATGTGGCAGATGCGGCCAAAGTCAAAGAAATTGACCGTATGAGTGAATCTCGTGAAAGAACGGGTGTCTTTACAGGTTCTTATGCTACGAATCCTGTGGATGGACGTAAGGTTCCTGTGTGGGTGGCGGATTATGTGATTGCCACTTATGGGACCGGATTTGTGATGGCGGTGCCGGCGCATGATGAACGTGACTATGATTTCGCCACAAAATACAATTTACCGATTACTCGTGTGATTGTGGATAAGGACGGTCAAGAACAAGACTTACCTTTCTGCGACCACGGAAAGCTCATCAACAGCCAAGAATTTACAGGCCTCACAACAGAAGAAGCGATTCCGGCGATTGTGAATAAATTGGCCAAAGATGGTAAAGGCGAACTGACCACCATGTTCCGTTTGCGTGATTGGTTGATTTCACGCCAACGTTATTGGGGCGCACCGATTCCGATGATTCATTGCCCGCATTGTGGCACAGTGCCTGTTCCTGAATCTGATTTACCGGTGAAGCTTCCCTATAATGTGGAATTTCGTCCGGATGGGGAATCGCCGCTGAAACGCTGCCCCGAATTTATGCATGTGAAGTGTCCGGTTTGTGGGGCTGAGGCAGAACGAGATCCTGATACCATGGATACTTTTGTGGATTCCAGCTGGTATTTCCTGCGCTATCCCGACAATAAAAACGATAAAGAGGCCTTTAATCGTGAAAAAATCAATAAAATGATGCCTGTGGATATGTATGTGGGGGGGCAAGAACATGCGACAATGCATCTTTTGTATGCCCGTTTCTTTACCAAGGCCTTACGAGATATGGGCTATTTGGATTTTGATGAACCTTTCCAACATTTGGTGCATCAAGGGATGATTTTGGGCCCCGATGGACAGAAAATGAGTAAGTCCAAAGGCAACACCATCAATCCGGATGATTGTATTGCAAAGTATGGGTCGGACGCTTTCCGTTTATTTTTGGAATTTGCCTTTTCTTATACAGATGGTGGTCCGTGGAGTGAAAGCGGATTAGAATCCATGGGACGCTTTATTCGTCGGGTAGAGGCGGTGTTTGATAAAGCCCAAACTTTGGAAAATAAAACAACCGAAATGGGAAAAGCCGAAAAAGAATTGGACTTTGTGCGCCATACCACGATTAAAGCCATAACCAAAGACTTGGATGCAATGCAATTCAATACCTCTTTGGCTCGGATGATGGAATACTTAAATGCCTTGACGGAATACGAAAATGGACCGGTCAATTTGGCGTTTTTAAAGAATTGCTTAAAAACCTATACAGTATTATTGTGTCCGTTTGCCCCGCACTTTGGGGAAGAACTTTGGGAATCTTTGGGTGAATCTTATTCTGTCTTTAACCAAAAATGGCCCGAAGTGGATGAAAAGGCCTTGGTGAAAGATGAGATGAAGATTGTCATTCAAACCAACGGAAAATTGCGTGGTACGATTGAGGTTGCTAAATCCACGGATAAAGAGACGATTATTGCCACTGCCAAGGAAAAGATTAAAGATTTCTTGGCCGGAAAAGAAATCATTAAAGAAATCTATGTCCCCGGTAAGATCGTCAATCTTGTGATAAAAGGATAGAAAAGCATAAAAAAAGAGCCCTGAAAAAAGGGCTCTTTTTTATTGTATTGATTATCTACAATGACGTCCACCGGAACCATGGTGATGGTGTCTGTAATGATACATCGGTCGAGATCCGTGGTGTCTGTAGCCACCAAAGGGCCGTCCATAATACCCACGACCACGATATCCACCCCAATAACCGCCATAGTAATAAGCAGGTTCATCAATAATCACAGTAGTGGATTGAGGAACAACGGTTGTTGTGGTAGGCGTTGTAATGATTTGTTGAACAGGGGCTTGTTGAACATAACCGACTGTTGGTGATTGTGTATAGATTACTTGTTGTCCAGCAACTTGTTGAGGAACATACTCAACAGATGGGGGCAGTGTTTGAACCACAGTTTGTTGGGGTTCATAAATCACAGTTCTTGGTTGGGAGAGTGCACTTCCGACAATTGTACCAACACCAAATCCAATTAACCCGGCGGCAGCACGTCCATGGGCTTGTGCTTCTTGTGCGGGGGCTAAAACAGTCAATCCAGCTGCGGCGGCAATTGCTAATTTATTATTTGTTTTCATAATTCCTCCTAAATATAATTGCATAACACGTATATTATACCATAAAAGTATATTTTGTCAAATTTTTTATTTTATATAACCAATTCTTGCTTGCATTTTGGTGAAAATTAATTTATGATTTTAAACATGATAAAATGTTGGATGATTTCTTTATTATGTTTATGTCTGTTTTCAAAACAGGTAAGTGCTGAACCAATGATACTTTCTGTTTTTGGGGATAGTTTAAGTGTTGGACATCAACTGCCTTCTTCGGATTCTTTTGTTTCTCAGTTGCAAAATGCTTTGGAAAAAGAGGGGTATAATATTACCACTCTCAATCACAGTAAAAGTGGTCGTAAAGCAATGGATGGAATTAATGCTTTAAAACAATATCTGAAGGAACAGCCCAAGGCAGTCATTTTAGAGTTGGGTGTGAATGATGCTTTTGCAAATCGGCCGATTGCGGCGATTACCTCTGATTTACAAAAAACGATTGATGTTTTGCGGGCTCAAGGTATTGCCATTTTGTTGGTGGGGATGAAAATACCTTTGAGATATTCACCCGAATATCGTGCCGATTTTGAAAAAATGTATGAAAATTTGGCAAAAAAGAATCATTTAATGCTCTATCCTTTTTTTATGGAAGGATTATGGGATGAAAAAAATGGTACTCATGCCCAACAGGGGTATTTTTTACCCGATGGTATTCATCCCACAAAATTGGGCGTAGCAAAGATGGTTAAAAATATTTTACCGACGGTTAAAACATTTTTATCCACAATAAAAGATTGACAATTAATTTCTCTTTTTGTATAATAGCAATGCTTTGATCCTGATGACACAGGGGAGCTTAGGGGAAGAAAGGCCACCGGCTGATTAGACCCCCTCGGGAACGCCCGATACAGCGTGTTTAAGGGGGCTGATAGGCCCTGAAGCAAGGTGGCACAGCGAACGAAATTCGCCCTTGCACTTAACGAAAAGAAAAAGGAAAATTAAAATGCAAACTTATCGGACAAAATTATGTGGCGAACTACGTTCAGCCAATGCGGGTGAATCTGTAACTCTTTCTGGTTGGGTTCAAACAAAACGTGATCATGGAAACTTGTTGTTTGTGGATTTACGGGATAATGATGGGATAACCCAATGTGTGGTAGATATCAATGCACCTTGTTTTAAAGAATTGGAAAAAGCCCGTCCTGAATCTGTGATTCGTGTGGAAGGTAAAGTGGTTAAACGGGTGGCTGAAACTATTAATCCCAAAATGCCCACAGGCGAAATTGAAGTTGTGGTGGATAAAGTTGATGTGTTGGGCGAAGCGCAAGTTTTACCTTTCTTAATTACGGCTGATTCTGCGGAACTTTCCGAAGAACAACGGCTGACTTATCGCTTTTTGGATTTACGTCGTTCTAAACCTCATGCCAATATTTTAATGCGAAATCGCCTCAATAAGTTTGTGCGGGACGAAATGTGGAATATGGGCTTTACGGAATTTCAAACGCCTATT
>JAZUJZ010000055.1:0-5782 GCA_045643025.1 Alphaproteobacteria bacterium | reverse complement strand
AGCGTTAAAAAAGAAAGGTACTTAATGCGTCATTTTACTGTTTCGGGACGTGTTCAGGGTGTCGGCTTTCGGGCTTGGGTCCAAAAGACCGCCACAAACTTAAATCTTTCAGGATGGGTTCGGAATTTATCAGATGGTCGGGTAGAAATTATGGCTATCGGAACAGAGGAAGAAGAAGCATCCCTTTGGCAGGCCTGCTATAAAGGTCCTTTGTGGGCCAGAGTGGATACATTAAAATGGGTGGATATTCCCATATATGCCGAACCACCTGTAGAGAACGGAAAGTTTTTAATCGTTGCAAGTGCATAATATATCCCATTGAAAAATCATATTTTTTTGATTTTTAGTTGATTTTTTTTACATTTTATGATATAATCTTCTCCATTCGTTTGAAAGGACACTATATGGATTTGGCAAATAAAATCGTTTTGACGGGGGTTAAGCCAACGGGGACACTCCATATCGGAAATTATGTGGGGGCAATACGACCTGCTATTGAATTAGGGAATCAAGTCATTGAAAACGGGGGAAAATTGGTCATGTTTGTGGCCGATTACCACGCCATCAATTTTATGAAAGATGCGGAAAGATTATCTCAAATCATAAAAGAAGCCGCTTGTGTTTATTTGGCCTGTGGTGTTAATCCAGAAAAAGCGATTTTCTTTCGTCAATCGGATATTCCCGAAGTCTTTGAAATGACTTCTTTATTAACAAACTTTACCCCAAAGGGTTTCATGAATAAGGCCCATGCCTATAAGGCAGCGGTGGATAAGAATGTTGCCAAAAATGAACCCAATGATGCCGGTATCAACATGGGATTATATAATTATCCGATTTTAATGGCAGCTGATATTTTAACATATAATTCAGACTATGTCCCCGTTGGGAAAGACCAAGTGCAACACGTTGAAATTACCGCGGATATTGCGGGAGCCGTCAATGCGTGCTATCATAAAGATGTTTTAAAAATTCCAAAAGCCATTACACAACAATATGCTCAACTTTTGCCCGGCACAGACGGACGTAAAATGAGCAAAAGTTATGGAAATGTTATTCCTCTGTTTGGTTCAGAAGAAGAAATTAAAAAGGCCGTGATGGGCATTAAAACAGATTGCCAAGATATTAATGCCCCTAAAAATCCAGAAGATATTTTACTCTATCAAATAGCACGAGGATTTTGTCAAGAAGAATTAGTTAAAGAAATTGAAGAAGGTTTGAAAAAGGGTGGTCTGGGTTATGGCACCATTAAAAAGATGTTAGTAAAAGCCATTTATGAAGAGATCGCCCCTATCCACGAGAGATATATGGACCATATGGCCCATTACAGCAATGTTGAGGAGATGTTGCATGAAGGTGCCAAAAAAGCACGTGCATTAGCCCGTCCTGTTTTGGATAACTTTAAGGCAACTGTGTTTAACCAAAACCCCAGAAAAGGAAACATAACATGAAAAAAACATTAATGTTGGTTGCCGCCACTTTAGCAATCAGCGCTTGCACCTGCACCTGTCCCGAAAATCAATATGAAACTCGGATACAGGGAAATTATCAACCCGATTACGGTTACACATTTGAACAACCTGTTCAATTTGATACTCCAAGCACTGTTCAATATCGTCGCTATACACAAATCAGTTATATTCAACCGCAACAAAAACAACAGGAAGTAATGTATTATCCTGTGTATCAGCCGGTAATGAATTATCAAGCACCAAAATATCATCATGACTGTGCTTGCACACAAACAATCCCCTGCGGTTGTTAATTCAATATTAAATTGAAATAATACCACCCCCGAGCACTAAATCACCGTCATAAAAAACGGCCGATTGCCCGGGGGTAAGTGCTTTTTGGGGTTCCTTAAATGTTAGTAAATACCCCTCTTCTTTTTTGATTACTTGTGCTGCGACAGGGGTCCCCATCGAACGATATTTGACTTGACAATCAAAGGCCTCCTTTGTCATTAAAGCCCCGCAAACAACATTTTTAATCAAACAGGAATTTGACAGAGTTTCCTCTTTAACCCCAACAATCACTTGATTTTTATCTGCATTCAGCCCCACCACATACAGGGGTTCCGGATAGGCAATACCCAATCCTTTTCTCTGCCCAATCGTAAATTGCCAAAAACCATTATGTTTACCCAAAACTTTCCCATTTTTTAACACAATATTTCCCTGTTTTGGGGGGACTTGCAATAAATCGGTATAATCCCCCGAATAAAAATCCTGACTATCGGCTTTTTCCGCTTGAATAAGCCCCCTTTCCTTGGCCATTTGACGGACTTCAGCTTTGCTAAATTTTCCCAACGGAAACAGAGTATGCGCCAGTTGTTCTTGACTCAGACGATACAAAAAATAACTTTGGTCTTTTTTAATATCCTTCCCCCTCGCCAAAACTTTTCCTTCCGGCATATCCAAAATTTGTGCATAATGCCCCGTCGCAAAGACATCAAAATCAAATAGTTCCTTGGCCTTTTTCACCATCAAACCAAACTTCACACCTTGATTACACATAATACAAGGATTGGGTGTTTGCCCCGATAAATAACTTTCCCGAAAATACTTTAAAATCGTTTTTTTAAAATCTTCCGATAAATCCAAAATATGATGTTCTATTCCTTGTTTTTCACACCAAACATGAATATCCTTTAAATCTTGCTTTTCAGTGGGACCATAGCAAGAATTATCCGATAATTTTAAATTGGGAATATCTTTATTATAAAGGGACATGGAAACGCCCATCACTTCGTGCCCCTGCTCTTTTAAAAGAAGTGCGGCCAGTGTTGAATCAACGCCCCCGGATAGTCCAACCAAAATTTTCATATATTCATCCCGATATACATTAAATACAAAACATACAAACCCAATAAGGAAAAGCCGGAAATTCTGGAAAATTGACGATATTTAAAGGCAATAAAAATCAAAAAGCCCGTCACACCCAACATCATCACAATATCCCAAAGCATAGACGATTGAATTTGAATCGGATAGATAACACCCGTTAAGCCCATAATAAATAAAGCATTAAAGATATTTGAGCCAACAACATTTCCAAAAGCCACATCATTATGCCCTTTGATAGAGGAAATAACAGAGGTAGCCAATTCAGGCAAACTGGTCCCCACCGCCACAATAGTTAAACCAATTATTGCTTCACTGACCCCCCAAGCGGTGGCCAATTTAACAGATGAATCTACCAAAAATTTGGCACCTAAAATTGTTAAAGCAATACCGACAATTGCAATAAATAAGTTTTTGATAAGTGATGTTTTTTCCGATTTTATGCTTTTTTCTTTTTGGGCTTTTTTATCCATACAATAAGAATAGCCAACATAAAAAAGAAGAGCCACAGTCATTATACCCCCCAGCCAACGCCCAATTCCACCACACAAAACACCAACCAACAAAAGCAAAGAACTTAAAACAAGGAAATACGCATCCCGACGAAAAGATTTAATAGATACAAAAACGGGACAGATAGCCGCCGCCACCCCTAACACCAATAAGATATTAGCGATATTGGACCCCACCACATTTCCGATAGAAATCCCGTCATTATGATGAAAAGCCGCAATTAAACTGGTCGTCAATTCCGGTGTAGATGTTCCAAACCCCACCAACGTTAAACCAATCAATAAAGGAGATAATCCCAACCTTTTGGCGACAGCCACTGAACCATCCACAAGCAGATTTCCCCCATAAAAGAGCATTAATAACCCTAAAATTAAAAATACATATGTCATAAAAAAATTATATGCAATTTTGAACAAAACTGCAATACAATTTTTATTTTAAGAAAATCAATTCCAAATGACGATCTAATGCTTCCAAATACGTTTTAACTTGAGGATCTTTCACCACATTATGGCAAGAAAAACTGGGTAATGGTTTTAGACCGATAAAAGCTTGAGATTGGTGCATTTCCAACAAAGCCACATCCGGAGAATAAACACCCCGCCAAAAATCATGTCCGAAAGAATCCAAAGGGGCATTCCAAGTGGTTGAAAGCATATAGGTCCGTCCGTTGAGCATTCCCCCCATACCATATCCTCCATCTGAAAATTGGTAAAAAAGACCATATTCATACACATCTTGCATATATTGTTTCAATAAGGCCGGCACACCAAACCAATAAATCGGGAATTGATAGATAATCGTATCGGCCCACAAAAACTTTTTTTGTTCTTCAGAAACCTTATATCCCCGTTGAATACAGGTTGTTTTAATCTTATGTTCCGGCTTTTTTGACAGGACACTTTTCATTTCAGCCGCCAATGTTTTATTTAATTTTCCGGCCGCAAAATCAGACTTTTGATGACCATTGATAATTAAAATATTAGACATATCTCCCCCTCTGTTATAAGAGGGAAATAAGCCCTTATTTTGTTAATTTCAATTAACCTTTGGTATAGGGAGCAACAAAAGTTGTCACTTCTTCACCGATTTTTTCCAAAGTCGCTTTATCACCTTTAGCGTTAGCAACCCGAATGATAAAAGATGCAATTTTATGCATTTCGGTTTCTTTCATCCCTAAGGTTGTAACAGCCGGCGTTCCCAAACGAATTCCAGATGGAATCCATGGTTTTAAGTCCCCGGGAACAGCATTTTTATTGGCGACCAAATGGGCTGTTTCCAAATCTTCGGCAAATTGGGAAGCATCTGAAACTTTCACCGCTCCATCTGAATGCACCACATCCATCAAAATCAAGTGATTTTCTGTACCGTTTCCAATCAATTTAAAGCCAGCCGATTTAAGATCTTTCGCCAAAGTTTGAGCGTTTATGATAATTTGATGAGCATACTCCTTAAATTCGGGTGTTAGGGCCTCTTTGAGTGCCACAGCCAATGCCGCTATAGTATTCATATGAGGACCACCTTGAAGCCCTGGGAATAAAGCTTTATCAATTTTTGCCCCCAGTTCCTTTTTACAAATAATCAAACCAGCCCGTGGTCCCCGTAATGTTTTATGTGTTGTGGTTGTCATAATATCCGCATAGGGAAAACAGGAAGGATGTGCCCCCCCGGCAATCAAACCGGCAATATGCGATACATCGGCCATCAATAAAGCACCACATTTTTTTGCAATTTCTCCAAATCTGGCAAAATCAATTGTTAAAGGATAGGCGGTTGCCCCACAGATAATAATTTTTGGTTTATTTTCCATGGCCATTTTTTCAATTGCATCATAATCCAAAAGTCCCTGTTCGTTCAATCCATATTGAACAGCTTTGAAAAATTTACCGGTTAAATTCACTTTATGTCCATGGGTTAAATGTCCCCCATTATCTAAGGCCAAGCCCATTAAAGTATCCCCCGGTTCCAAAAATGCGGATAAAACAGCCAAATTCGCAGGAGCCCCTGATAAAGGTTGCACATTTGCATGATATTTTTCTTTTTCATTGGGAACAAATAACTCTAAAGCCCGATCAATCAGTAATTGTTCCAACTGATTCGTATTGGCTTGACCTTGATAATACCGACCATTTGCCGGCAAACATTCCCCTTCCTTTGTCCATTTGTGAGGATATCCTTCGGCATATTTATTTGTAAAACAACTGGATAAAGCCGCCGCCACAGCAGAAGAAACAATATTTTCAGATGGAATTAAAGGGATTGTTTCACTTTGACGTTTGTTTTCCGCCGCAATTAATTGGGCAACATCCATATCTACATCAGAAACAACATCTATAATACCGGATAATTGTGCATACATCTTTAATTCCTTTCAGTTATTATGACTGTGTTTTCAGTGTATCAAAGCACCTGTTGATTGTCAAGTAAAG
>JAZUJZ010000054.1:0-1523 GCA_045643025.1 Alphaproteobacteria bacterium | reverse complement strand
TTTTTTTATGAAAGTTGTGCTAAAATGTCTTCGCTGATGTTGGCATTGGTAATAACGCGTTGCACGTCATCGTCTTCATTTAAATCTTCAATAAAACTCATCAATTTTTGGGCTGTTTCTAAATCTGTGACTGGTGTTTCCACTGTGGGTTTCCAATCAAAACGGGCCACGTTGGGGGTGCCGAACTTCTTTTCCAACGCTTCACGCACAGCGGATAAATCGTCGGGTTTACAAGTAATTTCATGGGCAGAATCTGTTGTTTGAACATCATCGGCGCCGGCCTCTAAAGCGGCCTCAAACATGGCGTCTGCACTGGCGACATTCAAGGCAAATTCAATATAGCCGACGTGTTCAAAGTTGAATAAGACGGTATCCCCGAATGAGCCCCCCTTTTTGGTAAATAAAGAACGTAAGTTCGGGGCTGTTCTGGCCCGATTATCCGTTAAAGCCTCCACAATAATCGCCACACGACCGGGGCCGTATCCTTCATAGCGGACTTCTTCATAATTGGTTGTATCCGTGCTTTGGGAGCCTTTTTGAATAGCACGTTCAATGTTGTCCTTGGGCATATTTTCACTGCGTGCACTTTGAATCCCTAAACGTAAACGTGGGTTGCTATCCGGATCCGCCCCACCTGTTTTCACAGCCACGGTAATTTCACGGGCCAATTTTGAAAAGGTGCGAGCTCGCGCTTTATCTTGGGCGCCTTTGCGGTTCATAATGTTTTTAAATTGTGAATGTCCTGACATCTTCAACTCCTTTGTTGTGAATTTCAAAAAATTATATCATATTTATAGAGAATTTTCAAGGGTATCGCCCAAAATAATAGGCCGAATCGCTGTGGCTTGATTGGATTTATCGTCCATTTCCACCAAAACAGCGCATAAAGTGGCACTGTCTGTGGCGGGTTCCCACCGCATCCGTTCTACCCCTAACCCAAAATGTGAAAAAGCGGTTTCACGGGTCATCCCGATAACAGAGGTATAATCCCCACACATGCCGACATCCGTTATATAGGCGGTGCCCCCGTTTAAGATATGAGCGTCATTTGTGGGAATATGGGTGTGCGTCCCCACCACCAAGAGGGCTTGACCTTCCATGAGATAGCCCATGGCGACTTTTTCGGCGGTTGTTTCCGCATGAAAATCAATTACCAATAAATCATATTCCTTTTTGTGTTCTTGGATAAAGGTTTGCATACATTGAAAGGGATCACTTAATTCCAATTTACTGCCCATAAAACCCCGTCCCAAAACTTGAACGACACATAAACGCTTTTTCCCCACTTTGATAATTTGATAGCCTTTCCCTATGGTATTTTCCGGATAGTTCATCGGTCGAATCAAGACATTATCTTCCATCCAAATCTTAACAATATCCGGTTTATCAAAAGTGTGATTACCCATTGTAATGACATCAGCCCCCAGACGGCGTAGTTCTTCATAAATTTTGGGGGTGAGTCCCAAACCGTGGGCGGCATTTTCGCCATTCATAATAATAACATCTGGATGATATTTTTCTTG
>JAZUJZ010000053.1:0-10760 GCA_045643025.1 Alphaproteobacteria bacterium | reverse complement strand
ATGATAGAGGCGCTTAAGGCCATTAATGATAAGGTTTTTAATTTCATTTGATCTCCTTTATTAAAAATAACTAAAGTTATTATATATTATCGTATGATAAATAGCAAGGTAAAAACTTAGGTATATGTCTTCTGAGGTCTTTTAGTCTGTGGCCGGATTTCATTGACAGAATAGGTTGAATATGCTACAATTTATGCTGTATCAGCATGAGAGGAATGATTTTTTATGGCAGATAGTGGCGATAATGGGATAAAAACATTGATTGATAAGGGGTTTAGTCTGGTTGGTACCGAACCCGAACGAGAAGTATTATATGAATTAATGGAAAAGATTATGCAATCCAAAACCGGACAAAGATTGTATGACCTTTTAAACACAAAGAAAAAAGTTGTATTGGGGTTTTATCATAACTCACGGGCGGGGGAGAATCCAAATTATGAGGGATATTATTCTCCACGACTGAATAAAATTTCTATCAATATTCGTCGGGTTCGTTCCACAGAAGCCCGTATCAGTACTTTAACACATGAACTTTTTCATGCCTTACAATTTAAGACTAAAACATTACATAACGGATTTACCCCGGAAGAAGGAAAACAAGTCTTTATGTTGAATGAGTTGGAAGCACGCTTTAAGTGTATGGAAATTTTAAATGAACTTTATCCCAACGCTGATTATGTTGCCATGAATTTACCTCACTTAACAAAAATTGATTGTATTATTTTTCGTGCCCTTCAAGAACAGGCACAGAAAGCCCTGATGATGCTTGGTCAAAATTCATCGGAAATTGCTCATAAAATAGCCAGAAGGGTGGCTAAATCAGAAATGATAAAATCTCAATTGTTTTCTATTACCCCCCATGTGGCTAGTGTTTTGGGGACTACTTGGTCTAATGAATTTGAAAGCATGAATAACGAATGGCAACAAAATTATCGTATACGTTCCAAAAATGAGGGAGATTTAACTTCAATCATTCCTTTTTTACCAATCCAAACAAAACCCAATTTGTTGGAAATACAAAACATGATTGCAAATCGGTTTGAGTTACCGGTGTCTGTTTTTCAAAATCCACAGACGCCTTGTCAAAATTTTCCACAACAACCCGATAATAAATCACAACGCATATCTGGTATTTTTCGGAATAAGCGTTGTAATGATAAAAATTAGATTAAAAATGGTGTCATTAGTGACCAATAAAACTAATGATTTTATGAAATATATTTTCTGTATTTAAAGTGATGACTTTTGCATAGTTTTCATAAAATTCAGTCAAATCTTTGTCGGGATTATCAGTAATATGATTTGAAATAATTTTAATCAGTTTAAAAGGTTGATTCAGTGCGTTGCAAATGTTCGCTATTTCAAACCCTTCCATATCCTCTAGAGTGGTAGAAAATTCAGAAAATCATCTGTCATAGAACTAGAAAAAATGTGTAAATATTGATTGAAGAAAAATCTTTGGCGCCCAAGTTGGCGCCTAAGGCAACCTCCCGAATTTTAGACAAAAAATTAACCCGCTGATTCAGCAGGTTAATTTGAATTTGGTGCGGATAGCCAGAATCGAACTGGCACGGAGTTGCCTCCAACGGATTTTAAGTCCGTTGCGTCTACCAGTTCCGCCATATCCGCTTTTGGTAGCGTTTAAGAGTATACGCCAAAAAAAGAGGCGAGTCAAGTATTTTTTCACTTTTTTAACATTTTTTTATTTAACAAGTAATTGTGTGCGGATAACACTGAGTGGTGGAATTTTACAGTTTTCATCAAATACAATATCAATTTTTTGATTTAAGCCACCGGGTGAAATTGTTTCAACCGGTGTATCGGTTGCTGGATGAAACATTTTTTTGACGATAAAAGTATAGGGTTTCCATTGTTGAGGAATCAAAATTTCCAACTTTGTTCCGACACAGATTTTGTCTTTCACCAAAACCGTTAAACGATTTTTTTCTTGTTTTATTATTTGCCCCGCATAACGCCAGTTTCCATAAGAACCGGAGAGGGTATAATTGTGGGCTTCCGGTCCTGCATTACCATCTAAAAATCCGACTGTATATCCCCGAGATTGAAGTGTTGAGAGTTCCTTTTTATATTCCTCTGATTGCCATGTGGTGGGATTTTCAAACCATGTATCTATGGCTTGACGATAGGTTCGTGCTGTAATAGCCACATAATATTCAGATTTGTTACGACCTTCCACTTTAAAAGAATCCAAACCGATGGGTAAAATATCATTCAATCTGTCTATCAAACACAAATCTTTTGAATTCATAATATACGTTCCGTGGGTATCTTCGGATATTTCCATGAATTCATTAGGACGATTTTCTTCTTCCAGATACAGTTTATACTTCCATCGACATGAATGTGCACAGTTTCCTTTATTGGCACTTCTTCCTGTCATAAAATTGGATAAGAGGCATCTGCCGGAATAACTGATACACAGAGCCCCATGAACAAACATTTCCAGACGGATATCCGGACATTCTTGACGAATTTGTTTAATTTCATTAAGAGGGGTTTCTCGGCCTAAAACAACCAATTTTGCCCCTTGTTTTTTCCAATAATTCACCGTTAAAGAGGAACAGACATTGGCTTGTGTTGAAATGTGTCGTGGAATGTTGGGACAATTTTCTTTCACATAATCAAAAACGCCGGGATCTGCTATAATAACGCCGTCGGGGTTAAGTGTTTTGAGTGCTTCAATAAATTCTTTTAGTTTGGGAATATCCGTGTTATGGGTAAATAAATTAATTGTCAGATAAACTTTTTTATTAAGAGTATGGGCATAGTCAATCCCCTGTTTCATTTCTTCTAATGTAAAGGATGTTTTATTTCGTAAGCTGACCGACGGAACACCGGCATAGACGGCATCGGCTCCATACATAAAGGCCGTTTTTAACCTTTCCAAAGAACCGGCGGGTAAGAGTAATTCTGGTTTTTGAATCATGAAAATCCTTTTTTGGTCTGTATTTTAGGTGTTTTATGCATTTTTGTCAATAAATACTTGTCAAATGAGATGCTTTTTAGTATAATACGTGTCCATGACAACAGCACGTTTTACTCGAAAAATTGAAAATTTTACTTGTGAATTTTGTGGCACTTTGGTGCAAGGGAATGGTTATACCAACCATTGTCCACGGTGTTTGGTATCTAAACATGTGGATGTGAACCCCGGAGATAGGGCTTCCGAATGTCAAGGATTAATGTATCCTGTGGCGTTGGAAAAATCCCGTGGTAAGGAATATATCGTTCACAGGTGTGAAAAATGTGGTTTTATACGCCGTAACAAAGTGTGTGCCACAGATAATTATGATGCCGTTATTGCTTTGGCAGGTGGAAAAATGGAAATCTACCATCGCCACCTATTATCCAAAATAAGTTAGTTTTTTTCGTTTTGCTTAATTTTATCCAATATATCATTAAGCCGTTGATATTTTGGGCTGTCTTTAGAAATTGTTTTTTGCAGTTTTTGGGCTGTTTGTCTGGCTTTGGTATAATCGTTGAGGGTTAAATAATATTCCACCATAGCATATTGTGCCATTGCGTCATCTCCATTATGATTATAGGCCGTGGCCATTAATCGCCAAGGTAAAGCAGTGTCTTTTTCACTTAACACCGCTTGTTCTAAGTGTATCAATGCTTGTTGGTAATCCTCTTTGTTTCCTCGCTCTATTAATGCTTGGCCAAGGGCTATTTGAATTAAAGGAGCACGTGTCAGATTCAGGGCTTTTTGGTAATCTTGAACGGCTGCGTCTAATTGACCGCTTTCAAATTCAAATTGACCTTTTAATTCGTACAGATAGGCATTTTGTGGTTCATTTTGAATCAGTTGATTGAGTAAAGTCATTGATTTTTCCAAATGGTGCTCACGATAGGCAATAATGCTTTGTGCATATAAATCGTCAAATGTTTTTCCTTGATACAGATTTTTTGCCTGTTCCGGTTCTAGCATGAAGGCGACCATTTTTGCTTTAATGCGATTAAATGTGTTATCTTGATGTGTAGAAACGTTTTTATCGATAAAATGTTGAATGTTTTGTTTTCTGTCTGAGGTGAGGGGGTGTGTTCGTAAATAGTTTAATGATTTCTCACTTGTATTCAGACGTTCTTCGGCTTGAATTTTTTCCATAATATGGCTGAATCCCTGCATGGAATATCCCATTTTTTTCATAATATCAACGGCAATTCTGTCTGCAGAACTTTCTTCCACTTGACGATAACCGGTAAAGCCGCCCATAGCGCTGGTTTGACTGCCCATCATAACAGCAATTCCGGCATCTGGACGTCCGCTGGCAACGGCCAAAATTCCCCCCAGTAATGTGGAAACTAATGCTGTTTTTTGGGCTTTTTGGTATTCAATAATTCCCCGTGTGATATGTCCCCCGATAATATGTCCCGTTTCATGGGATAGAACAAACATTAAATCATCAATGCAGTTGGATTGAGTGATGAGTCCTGTGTGAACGTAGATTGTTTGTCCGCCGGATACAAATGCGTTAATAGAATTATCATTAATTAAGATTACTTTGGCATTTTCTTGGGGTAAATTTCCCGCTTGAAAAATTTTCCCGATGTAATTTTCTAATGCGTTTTCAATTTCTGTATCCCGAATGACATTAAATGCCAAAACATGACAAGAGATAAAACACATACAAAAAAATGTAAGTAAATTTTTTTTCATCTGGTATGTTGTATCCCCTTATGGATTGGGGATTTTTGAATAATTCTTTTAGCCCCCCGTTGTATCAACAGTGTTTTTAATTCTTTCAGGTGTTTCATAGTTAGTTTTGAGTGTTTATTTTCTCGACAAAGTGTTTCAACATGGACTAACACACTTTTTCCATGATAAATGTCATTCATATCAGCCCCCGCTTGAATCAGTTCTGTTGCGCAAGTCGGTAGGGCATTTTCTCCGCAAAATCCCAATAAGCCCTTTGCTTTTGGATTTCCGTCATAATCTACCAAATAGGCATTGACGGCTAATTCTTGGTCGGGGGTTTCATGGGGCTTTCCCTCACATATCCCCCCATGTGTTGATAAGTATTGTTTCAGGTTTTTTGCATCAAAAAAGTGGGACATCTATTTTCTCCTATTAATTTCCTCAAAAAAACGTTGCAAAATGATTCTGGCACTTTCGGCATCTAAAATCTTTTGCCGATTTTTGATTTTCATATATAACGTATCCTTCAAATAATTTTCGGCTTTTTGACTGGTTAAGCGTTCGTCTACATAATAGATGGGCTTTTGAAATTGACGGGTCAGTGCCGAACAAAATAGTTTTACCCGATGACAGGTTTCCCCTTCACTTCCGTCAGATTGCAAAGGCCAACCCACGACAAATGCGTCTATTTGTTTTGCTGGAACAATATCGTTTAATTCCTTGATATGATGTATAATTTTAAAAGATCTGGCAATTTTTTCATCTAAGGTTCCTATGGCTAAACCAATACGTTTTTGGCCATAATCAATTCCCAGAAAAGTTTTTTCTTGTAATTTGTTCATTTTTTCTTTAGAATAATATACCAAGAAGGAATATGAAATGCAAGGGAAAAAGATTTTTTTGGCCTCGGATCATGGGGGTGTTGAGTTAAAAAATGATTTGGTTGCCTATCTTGAATCAAAAAAATATGATGTTCAGGATTGTGGTCCAACAGATGCACGGGTATCGGTTGATTATCCGGATACAGCGTTGCAGGTTATCCAATCTATACACGCCCAACCTGATGCAGTGGGGATTTTGGTTTGTACCACAGGAATAGGGATGAGTATGATGGCTAATCGTTTTTCTTTTATTCGTGGGGCTTTGGTGATGAATGAGGATATGGCTAAGATGAGTCGGGAACATAATAATGCGAATGTCTTGGTCTTTGGACAAAAATATCTCTCAAAAACACAGGCCCGAAATTGTGTGGATGTGTTTTTACAAACAGCGTTTTTAGGCGGACGTCATGCACGTCGGGTTCAAAAATTAACAGAGTGTGGGGGAAAGTTATGAAATGTCCTTTTTGCGGATATGGTGATACTCAGGTCAAAGATTCTCGTCCCAGTGAAGATAATACTTTTATTCGTCGTCGTCGGGAATGTCCAAAATGTCATGCTCGGTTTTCAACGACAGAAACGGTTCAATTAAGGGATTTAATCGTCATTAAAAAGAATGGAACACGTGTTCCGTTCAGTCGTGATAAATTGGCTCGGTCTATTGTGTTGGCGGTTCGTAAAAGGGATATTGATTTGGAAAAGGTGGATTTAGTGGTCAATCGGATTGTCAGTTCATTGGAACAGTCCGGTGAAACGGAAATTCAATCCAGTGATATCGGTTGCCATGCGATGCAGGCCTTGTTGGCGCTGGATAAGGTGGCTTATATTCGTTATGCTTCTGTCTATAAAAACTTTGCGACCACCCGTGATTTTGAAGATTTTGTGAAAAATTTAACAGGAAAGAGAAATAAATGACAAATTCAAAACAACCCTTTACCAATGCCCGTCTGTGTGCGGTTCAGGCCGTCTATGCCAAGTCCTGTGGAACAGAAGGATGGGACAAAGTGATGAGCCAATTTTTATTACAAGAATTAGGCACCGAAATTTTACAGGAAGAAAACGGTCATGAAAAATATGTTCCTGTTGCCCCGATGGATGAGGGACTTTTTACTCATTTGGTTCAGTATGTCCGGGATAATTATGATTCTCTCAATCAAATGGTTGAGGGGGCTTTTTCCGACAAAATTCAAAAGGATAAAGTAGATGTGACCCTACGTTCTGTTTTGTTGGTTGGTGCGGCTGAATTTTTTGTAAATCCAACATTGGATAGTCCGATTATTATTAATGAATACACCGATCTTGCTCGGTCTTTTTATGCCGGACCTCAGGTTAAAATTGTGAATGCAATTATGGATAAGTTGGCGCATACGCTTCGTTCTTGATTAAAAATTCGCTTTTTTTGTAAAAAAAGACTTGCCATTTCTGCTAAAAGGGGTTAAATTGTTCAAAAAGGGGATGTTGAATGCTCTATTTGATGACAGTTTTGACTTTTTTGGCGGGGATTTTGTTCTACCTGTTATCGCCAAGAGATGATAAATTACATTTAGATACCTATCAGGCCGAACCCATGATTCAAGAGTTTTTGGCACAGCATCAAGCGGCTAAGGATTATTTGCGGCGTTGGTTCGGTGCGGATTATAAGCAATCCTCTACCGCCTATTACAATTTGGATCCCGATTTTTTTGAACATAGTTTTTATGGATTACATGGGGATGTCATGTGTGAGGATAACGTTGGTGATCCAGATGATATTATCGGAAAAGAATGTTATATTTCCCGTGTCATTTGCACCAAAAATGGTGGGGTTGATTATGAAAATTGCAGTGCCGCTGTCCCGGAGGGGGTCTATTTTGTTACCTATGGTGGTTGGGCGGCGGCTTGTGAACGTCCCTCATGGTGGCCCAGTAAAACAAAGGGAACACGTCGTTATGAACGTTGGCGGCGGGCTTTGGGAAACAGAATACACGGATCTTTGACATGCGGCACTTTGTTTCGTTATCCCGTTGATGCGCCCAGTGCTGATTTACAGGATTGGTGTTTAGATACGGGATTGCAATCTGTTAAGGATGATGCCTGTGTGAAAATAGTTCCTAAAGGTGTGATTTCTCAGTTAAATGCAACACAAGACTGTTTGGATGATTCGTTATTATGTATTTCCAATTTACGTCAAGGGGCGTCTGTTTATTATCCCGGTGGATTAATATCGTTATGGGATCCATTGGATAATCGGGGATATCATGCGCCGATTCCGTCCGGCAGAACACGTATCGGAACCGGTGAAGTTGTTGGTGCGTTGGGGGATGTGGATCGTGAATGGTTGGATGTTGTGTCCGGAAAAGTGGCCTATAGTGGTGGTGCCGGTGTGGTTTTCGGTGAGTTTCCTCAACACGGGATTGAATTTACCCAAGATGGTACATTGAGGTTTGAAAGTATAAAACCCGGCCCTAATCAAAACTTTACCATTTCTATTTTGGTCAGATTTCAAGGCGCTAACTTGATGGCGAATTTATTTGATTTTGCCTCTAATTCAGGACGTGGTTTCAGAATATATAAGGCACCGAAAGCAACCGGTCAGGATAAAATTGTTTTATACTTACAAGATACCGCCGGTAATTATGATGAGGTTGAGGTTCCCTTTACCAAAGATGATACTCAGATTTATCAATTTTCTTTGGTTCGTGAATACAAACACCTGTATTTGTATGAAGGAGATACCCGATTGCTTGATCTGAATCTGGAAACAAATGAGGCACGGGCGGCATTTAATAATATGCTGGGTGAAGTTATGAAGATTAAATGGCTGGATAATACGGCGGGTGATATTCTTTATTTGTTTGGGGTGCGTTATTTTGATCGGAGCTTATCACAAACAGAATTGGCTAAGATGCTACATGAAGAGACCCATCGCTATCCTGTTTCAAAATTAAAGAATCCGACGATTCCGCCTTCTCATGTTATGAATTTACACCCTTAAAGGAAAGGATAAGACCATGAATATATCAAATCAAAAAAAATCCCAAGATGGTTCCATTATGTTAGAGGTTATCGCTGTTTTGGCTTTGATGGGTGTGATGGGGGCGATGTTGTTTCGTCAAATTTATCAACGCAACCAAGAATTACATAATATTCAGATGGCCTCAGAAATTCGCACGATTAAGGAGGCCTTCTCGGCTTGTTTGCAGGCCCGTACACAAGAGATAAACACCCATTGTGGATATGCCACGACCCCCGGGGTTTATAATGAATGTACTGATGATTTTTTAAAAGAATGTACTGAGGGATATTTACCCGATGGTTGGTTTGATTCTGGGCTGGATGGTTATTATGATTTGCATCAGTATTCCTATTTACAGGGGACAGAGGAAACTTTAAAAATGTATGGGGTGGTGGTGCCTGTTAAAGATATGATTTTACCTAAAACCGGATGGACTTTTAAACGTGCGGCCCGTGTGGCCCTGTTGGTGGGGGCAGACGGGGGTGTTTATGGGGATATTACCGGTGGTGAAATTGCCGGTTCTATGGGAACATGGCATTTGGATCCCATTGCCGGTATGAATGCGGATGATAACCTTTATGTGGCAATTACAGGTTTGGATATTTTTACCCCGGAAAAAGAACCCGTTACGGCCACGGTGAATTTGTCGGATAATTGGAATTTACAATTACAAGATTTAAACGTGTATCGTTATTTTTCTGTCGCTGGGGCAGATTCCGGATGTTTTGATCCCGCAACGGATATAAAACATACGAATGCACCGGGGGGGATAGTTGAAAATGATACGGTGGCGACACCGGCAACAGCTGGATGTATTCCCAATTTTTGGGTGGACTCTAATGATAATACTGGTCAGGTTTATACCCGTAACGATTTAAATGTTGGTGTGAATGATGCGAATCCGACGGGTAATCCCCCCGCAATCCGTTTAAGCAGTAAAGGGGCGATTATATTTGCCGAAACAGATACAGATCCTGATCCTTTGGATAATGTTTCCAAAAACTATGTTTTGGATCCTGCTTATACATCTATTATGAATGATATTAAGTTGGTGTCCAGGGGCGGGGCAAGGTTATCGCAAATTTTACCGAATTACATTTTAAAGAGTATGGGGGAAGAAACTTTAACGACGGCTGGTGTTTCCATTACGATGCCGTCAGATTGCCCAAGCGGATATAAAAGGGCATTACTGATTATTCCGCATTTAGAGGCCACAACAGATAAGTTGAAGGCCACTACATCTAAACCGGATACCAGTTTATCTGCTGACCCGACAAATGGAGATGTGGAAGTTGTTGAGGAGGTTGAACAGGATGGGGATAAAAATAATACAGTTATAAAAACAAAACTTTCCGCCAATACAGAGCAACCAACAACAACGTTGTCTTATGACGGTGCCGGTGATGTGGATGTTGTGAAATCCATTCCAACGATTACGGTCAGTGTGGCTGGTGGTGCCTATGGGTCGGATTATTCCAAACAGGGAAATTTAACAGATAATTTTACAGTGAAGTCTACGGTTGCCGGTACAAAGGTTTCCTATCAAACCTTTTGTGTTTTTAATTCTGCTGACTTTACCCTTCCAACCGCTGTTAGAGCAGATAAAACTTTTGCTAAAAGTGAGTCCGAATGTAAGGCCTTGGGCGGCACTTGGAGTGGTACTGCCTGTACATAAAATTCCAGACAGTGTTTGGAATTTTATGGCTATACGGATATCTTTTTGATGATTTTTTGCATTAATGTGGAAAAGGGGTAGTGGGAAAATTTATTCTTTGCTACCCAGATTCCATCGGGATATTTTGCTTTAATTGAATTAAATAAATCGTTGTTATTATTTATATTTTTTATATAAAGTATTAATTTAAAATGGGTAAATACATGGACGACTTTTTTCCCTGAGCTTTCACTTGTTTTATCTGTCCATGGAAATTCCCACAGATTATGTAATAATCCCTTTTCACTTCTTTTGCGAATCAAATATTCACCCCGTTGATTTTGAATTAAAAACACCTGACCGATGACTTCTTTTTTTGTTAATTTTTTAATCACAGGAATTTGTTCTTGAATCTTTTTTTTATGGGCAATACATTGCTTTTGCCATGGACAAAGTGAACATTTAGGATGTGTTGGTGTGCATAGGGTAGCGCCTAAATCCATAATGGCGCTGGCGTAATCGGCCCCTCGATGGGGACTGGTTAATTGTTGGGCAATTGGATAAATTGTTTTT
>JAZUJZ010000052.1:0-2171 GCA_045643025.1 Alphaproteobacteria bacterium | reverse complement strand
ATCATACTTTCCAACATTTGTGTGGCCACAACGACGGGTTTGCCGGCTAAACGACAGCTGGCAATAATTTTTCTTTGTATCATAGGGACAGATTCAATGGGACATTCAACGCCCAAATCTCCCCGTGCCACCATAATCGCATCGGCTTCTTTAACAATTTCAGAAATGTTTTTTACAGCAGCCGGCTTTTCAATTTTAGCCAAAATACCGGCATGTCCTTGAATGAGTTTCTTTGCAGATTTAATATCTTGTGCTGTTTGAACAAAGGACAGGCATATCCAATCAACATGGTTTTTGAGTGCAAATTGTAGGTCTTTTTTATCTTTTGGGGTTAGGGCACTGATGGGTAAAATTACATCCGGCACATTAACCCCTTTATGATCAGATAAAACACCCTCTACAATTACTTTTGTTTCAATTTTTTCGGCAGATACCTTTTGAACTAATAATACAATTTTCCCGTCATTTAACAAAAGGTTCATTCCTTTTTTTATGACCTTAAAAATTTCAGGATGTGGTAACTCCACACGTTTTTCATTTCCTGGATTTTTTTTCATATCTAAAATAAAAATTTGATTTTTTTTCAGGTGAATTTCGCCTTTTTCAAAACACCCGACTCTGAGTTTTGGTCCTTGCATATCTGCCAAAATCGTATAATGAGTTTTATTTTCTTTGGCAAGAGAACGAATAATTTGAATCCGATGTAAATGTTCGGCATATGAACCATGACTGAAATTTAATCTAAAAGCGTTCGCTCCGGCTTTTGCCAAACCGGCAATTGTTTTTTTATCAGAAGAAGATGGACCTAAAGTCGCAATAATTTTCGTTAAAGCAATCATTTGTTTCCTTTCACAGATAGTTGAATTTTTGTTTGGGTTGATTCGTGGGGACCCAAACTTTGAATACCTGTCCCAACAACACCATTTGCGGCTAAATTAAAAGCATTTGGGGTGTTTGTAACGGGTTCTAAACAAAAGAATTTTTTGTTGTGGGGAACAAATAAATTTAAATGACGGAAACTAGTTTCTGCCGTCAATATGGCTTGCCACATATTTGTTTGAATTTTGGCAATATTATCCCAACCACTTACACTGATATCCGTTGATTCTGTCGGTAAAGATCGGAATGAATCAAATTGTAAAGACTTAGGAACAGAGTAGGGGTGTCCCATAATAGGATCACCCTCTCTATACCATAAATGGGTTGCATTAAATTGGATCTTTGTGGATTTTTCTTTGACAAAAAAAGGATGTATTCCCCATCCATAAGGCATCGGTAAAGCCGAATCGTTTTTTAGGTTTAATTCAATTTCTAATCCCGTTGTTCCTAAACGATAGATGATAATCGTTGTATAATTAAAAGGGAAACCGGCGTTCTTGGTATGTTGATATTCTAATTGAATTTCTGTTTGAGTTTGGTGGAGTATTTTTGTTTGATGACGCCAAACGTCCCCATGCAAAGCGTTTTTATTGATTGGGGAATTTTGCTCTAAAAGACGGGTAATGCCAAAATAAGGAAAGTGATTATCTTGGATAAAACTTGTATAGGGAATCATGGTAAATAGTGAAGTATTGTTTGCCTCTGTTTCTTCTGTACGACATGGACGTAAAATGTCCGTGTTTTGCCACTTAAAAAAAGACAAACTGCCACCACAATTTGGTAAAATACCCACTGAAAATATAGAATTATTTAAAATAATTTGCATATTATTTTCCTTTTGTCTTGTGTAAATTTTGATAGGCCTTTAAAATAATTTCATCAATTGATTTTTCGTTTTTGTAACCCGCCATACCAAATTGAATCAATAACTTTCCATGCAGGCCTTTTTCTATTGAAGACTGATGTAAATTTTCCAAAATTCGCTTTTTGAGCATAGGGATATTTTTAACGTTTGTTTCCGGTAAGAGAAGGGCCAATTCTACCTCACCAATACGTCCAAGATAATCCACGTCTCGTAATGTTTTTTTGCATTGTTGTGCCAATTCTTTTAACAGGGTATCTCTGTCTGTGTTTGAAAGAGTATATTCATCTTTCAGGGTTAATTGTATCAATAAAATGGATAAATCATGATGATATCTAACCGAACGTTTTAATTCTCGCATGCCTTCGGATAAGAGTGCTTGTCTGTTTAAGAGTTGTGTTTGTGGGTCAACGGATGCCAAGAATTGTAA
>JAZUJZ010000051.1:0-1798 GCA_045643025.1 Alphaproteobacteria bacterium | reverse complement strand
ATTAATGAAAAAATTATTAGATGAGGGATTTCGTCGTATTGCGATTCAGCATGAGGCCGTTGCTAAAGGTCGGTTGAACTCCGCTTTGGATCCGCTACACAGGCGTTTGTTGCTACGCAAAGTGGATGTGTCTGGATTTGCCTCTACCATGAAATATTATATTGCTATGTCTAAACATAAAAATCAACCTCAAAATCAAGTTTTGGTATTGGAGCAACACCCAAAAGCATGGACCATTCAAGTGGGGGCTTTTTCTTCTGTGGAAAAAGCACAAAAAATGGCTTTACGGGCTTTGAATCTTTTAAAAGGGCCTCAGGTTCAAGTTTATACGCCGACTCATCAATTTGTTTATCGGGCTCAATTGACGGGATTTAATGATTATGCTTCGGCCTATCAGGCGTGTCAGCAATTGAATCAACAAAATTGCCCTTGTTTTTTGGTGCAAGGTAACGGATGAAAAAAATTCTCTTTTTTTGTTTTTTAATTTTTTCCTTTACCTTACAGGCGGGGCAGGATGAGAGAACGATTTTTACAAAAGATAAAAAATGTGCGCTGCATTATTTAACGCAGAAAGAGATGAAAGATTGGACCATTCAAGTTAATCCAAAATTTTGTGAAAACGGATGGGTGAACGGATATGCAGAAGTAGAGCTTTATACACCTTTTTCTCGCTTAAGTGAAACTTTGTCCGGATTTTTTCTTGACGGATATTGGTTGGGAAATTTAAAACTGTCTGGACAGGTATTAGATAGAACGACCCCTGAATTGAATCAACAGGCGTTGAATGTTCTGTTATATCAAGACAAGGATATATCCTATGTTTTACAATTAAGATCTATCAGCCAAGAGAATAGGGCCTATGGTCCTTTTCTGGTTTGTCCGGATTTTCGGATGTTGGTGGTGGTGCCGGATCCTCAAATTTTCCTACAGGAATCTTTTCAAGAAAAAATCCGTCAAAAGGTGTTATCTGATGCTAAGATGTATTGTGATGATTTGGAACAGGTGGCGATTTTTGGTTCATCTCAAATAAATCCCTCTTTGGATGATATTGTGTTTCAAATGCAAATTGAGGCGCAGTCGGGAGAATATACTCTTGTGAAGATGGTTGAAAAAAAAATATCCCTTGTGAATGAAAATCATAAAGTTTTGCCCCCTTCTCAGAAAAAATCAGAAAATCATATGACGGCTTTGGCCCATCTGGATGTGATGTCCCGTTTGGAAAACACCCCAAAAAAAGGACGTATTATAGTCCATATTCAAAAATTAAATTTGGATGGTTCTGCATGGGTTGATTTACCCCAACCACTGTTGCTTAAGTATAATTCGGCACTTAAAGAGGGATGGATGGTTGTAGAGGGAACGTATTTCCATAACGAAATGACGGTGTCAGACATACAAGTCTGTGAACAGGATTGGTGTCAGGATGTTTCATAAAATTCTTTTTGCCGGGGTGATTTTGGGGCTTGTTGGTTTGGGATTATTTTTGAATCGTTTTTCTCAAACAAATGATTTATTGGCACAATTTCAACGTTATGGGTTTGTTAAGTCTGATATTCAATATAAGAGTGTTGAAAAAATGTGGGGCGAACAGGGTTTGATTTTTTATCAGGTTGAATTTCCTTTTTTAAATATTCCCCACCATGCAGAAAAAATGACCTTTTCGGTAGAAGAGGCCACCTCTCAATTAACTTTAAAAAATTTACACATAGATGTGGCGGGGGCTATGAAAAAACTGCATGGCACCCAAATGCAACAAACTTTAGAGGAATATCACCCCTTTACAGATTTTTTTAATAAA
>JAZUJZ010000050.1:0-5349 GCA_045643025.1 Alphaproteobacteria bacterium | reverse complement strand
GTTCGGATAATCGCGCTGTGGCTCGTGCCGGCTTTAACTACACCAATGATGATAATTTGGAGATTTATGGTTCTATCTTATCCTACATTGACAGAGAAGCCCGTACCAAAGCAAATACTGGTATGAAGTTGAAGTTCTAGTAAGGGAAAATATAGATGCTCTCAGAGACAACAAAAATTATTCTATTAATTGCAATTATAAGTATTTGTATCATTTATCATATTCTATATATGTATAAAAAGAATCCATCAGAACCGTTTACAAAATTAAGGGCTATGGTGTATTCTATTTTAATTCCGATACCTATCTTGTATATCCCAAGTATTTTTACAGATTTACGAGCAATTCCAAAAGACTGCCCGTCAAATAAAAGTATAACAGTCATTTGTAACGGTATCACTTATATTGATTGGTTTTATATTCAAAATATGATGATTTTATGGTATCCCTTAATGACTTTATTGGTTTGGTTTTGGTTTGACTATAAGTACCTCAAATGGCAAGGTCTTGGATCATACTGTAATCGAAGAGCAGCAATTAGTTTTATTATAATACTGTCTTTTTTGATGTTCATACCAATACTTTATGTGAGAAACTTTTTATTAGGGGATTAAACAATGATACCAAAAAAATCAAATTTAGGATTCTTTGGGCTTGAGTTTGTTCTAGTATGCTTGGGAATATTGCTATTTGATTCATCCTGTATTGAACAGTTTATATGTAATCGTGAACGAAATGAATGTATTCTTCAAGAAAAGCATTTATGGGAAAGTGATTTCAAAATAAAAGAGAAAATTAAACTTTCTGATATACTTTCTGTGGATTTAGTACATAAATATCGTTATGGTTATCGCCATAGAGCAAATCCTAAAATTCAAATAAAAACAAAAGATAAAGTCATAAAAGTATATGATAGCACATTTAATCCGTTTGCGGGACTCTCCATTGTATATGATACAAAACGTTTAAATACATATCTACATTCTTCAGAACAATATCTGAGTATACAAAACCATTTTTTATCGGTTCTATTGATGGCTCTATTATGCCCAATGTTTGCTGTCTTTTTTTTGTATCTATATATCTCTTCCAAAAAGGATCAAGTAAATAAAAATATACCTCTAAAACAGCCAGATAAAGAAAAGCATGGTAAGTGGATTCTTTATACTTTTTGGTTGATTTTGGCTCTATTTTTAATTGGGTTAATTAATAATTTATTGGTTATATTTTTTATTCATCAATATTAAGAGGATAAAATGTATTATTTCTTAAAAACAATAACCAGAATATATGAACAAGGAAAGATTATAACATAAAGATTGTTTTGATTAGATAATCCATAAAATATAGTTTTTTTCTCTGTATTATATTCAAATTCAAAAAAAGCAAGTATTTTATACAATCATAGCATCTGTGATTTGGAATTGAACCTTTGTTTGTCCGCGCCAAGAATCTTTTTTAAGAGTTCCCAACAAATGAAAATGTTGTCCGATACCTTTCAATAAAGCTTGTCCCATTTCTGTGTCGGCCACCTTGAAAGCAATCGCATTTAAACGCTTACCGGACAAATCGGTAAACGAACAACAAACATGTCCGTTTTTCAGAAGATTCACATAACTGAGACACACATCAGACAGAATAAATAAAGGTTCCGGATTTCCTTCACCATAAGGGGCCAATTGTTCCAATTCATCCAATAATTCCCATGTAATTCCTCCCAACGACAATAAACTGTCCGCATGCATAATTGTCGGGCCGGACGGTAATTGATCAGGGGTAATTGTTTGTTGGAGATATTCAATAAAACCATCCAATTGATCGGTTGTTAAAGAAAAACCAGCCGCCATAGGATGACCTCCCCCACGGGTCAATAATCCTTTACTGAGAGCATTCATAATAATTGTTCCAATATCTATCCCTGTAATAGAACGAGAAGACCCTTTAATTTCATTATTTTCAATGCTCATGGCCAAAACGGGTAAATTATATTTTTCTTTCAATCGCCCGGCCACAATTCCCACCACACCTTGATGCCATTGGGTCCCTTTCACCACCAAGAAAGGATATTTTTGGGGAACAGATTCTACCTGTTCAATGGCCTGAAGCATGACATCGGCCTCTATCTCACGACGGGCTAAATTAAGGCCTTCTAATTCTTCCGCCAACAGGGCAGTTTGAATTTCATCGGAACAACTGAGGAGTTTCATTCCTAAATCTGATTTTCCGACACGCCCACACGCATTGACACGAGGGCCCAAAATATACCCTAAATGATATGTTTGTAAGGGCTCAGAAATTTGCACTTTTTCACACAAAGCCCGAATACCTTTATTATGAAGCAAATGGAGTTGCTTTAACCCGCTTTTAACCAATAAACGATTAACGCCCCGTAATTGCACAACATCACAAACTGTGCCAAACGCCACTAAATCCAAATACTGCATCAGGTTAGGTTCTTCTTTATTTTGATAAAACCCCTGTTTTCTCAATTCCGTATTCAAGGCAATCACAAAAAGAAATACCACCCCACAGGCAGCCAAATGACGACACGGATGATTCACGGGTTCATCTAATCTTTTCGGATTAACGATTGCATAACATTGGGGTAATAAACTTTCTGCATTATGGTGATCCAAAATAATCACATCCAATCCAAGATTCGTCCCAAAAGCGATGGGTTCATAGGCAGTTGTTCCACAATCGGCCGTTAAAACAACAGAGCACCCCAAATCTTTATATTCCTGCATTTTTTTGGCATTTGGTCCATAGCCATCCTCACGATCCGGAATAAAAACATAGGTTTTAGTCCCGGTTGATTCCAAAAAAAGTTTTAGGATGGCTGAGGAAGTCGCCCCATCCACATCATAATCTCCCATCACAGCCACCGGTTCATTGGCAAGAATTGCCCGTGCAACACGCTCGGCTGCTTTTTCCATATCCTTTAATGTTTTTGGATTGGGTAAATCGCACTTTAGGGTTGGCCTCAAATAAGTAAAAGCATTATCAGAATTAATTCCTCTGGCAACCAACAATCGAGCCACTAACTCTGAAACACCCGCCTTTTGCACCAAAGTCCGAACAGTATACTCATCTGGCTCTGATGTTTGCCAAATCATATGATTCAGGGAAATTTTCCCAGAATTAAAATCTTGCATTCAAATGTCCTTTCGCAATAGATACTATCCCTTTTATCCCAAAAACTCAAGTAAAAACTTGACGGTCCATCAAAAGTCTGATAAAATGCCCACGTGTTTAAAGGAGAAAAGATGACCCGACTGTTACATCAAATTCAACAATGGCGCTGGATTCAACTGTATAAACGCCTTTGGCCCTTTGTAAAACCTTTTTGGGCGCGAAGTTTGCTCAGCATTTTAATCACGATTCCGATTGGCTCTTTAGATGCCGTTATGACATTGGCCCTTAAACCATTTACAGATACGGTCGTCCTTTCAAAAGGCAACGCAACCCCTTGGGGATTCCCTCTGTGGAGTATTCCGGTGGCCATCATTGGTTTTACATTGGTGCAAAGTGCTCTGGAATACGGGGCTGCCTATTTAAGCACCTGGACAGGCGGGAAAATTACCCAAGAAATGCAAAAAAGACTGTATCATAAATTAATGCTGATGGACCAAAGTTTTTATGACCAATATTCTTCTGGAGATTTAGCCCAACGTTTTAACACAGATCCCACAACGGCATGTGCCGGATTACTCAACAATGTAAAAGTGTTTACGACACGTGTTTTTTCTTCTATCGCTTTAATCGGCGTTTTATTTTATACTTCTTGGAAATTGGCTATTCTGGCCATTATTGTATTAGGGGGAGCATTATGGCCACTGGCAAGTATTCGTAAATTAATTAAAGATATTGTCAAAAAATCCGTCGTCGTCGGGGCAGCAGGTTTTACCGTTTTTAATGAAACACATGCGGGGGCTCGCACAATTGCCGCCTATAATTTACAAGAAATCAAAAAAAATCAATTCTATGAAATTTTACGTCAAAGTTTTAAATTAGGCATTAAAACAACTCAACGAACCGCTTGGTTGACCCCCATGATGCATATTATTATTGCCTTTGGCATGTCAGGTGCTATTTGGTTCGGCAGCCACTTAATCACAACCGGACAAATGACAGTCGGAGACTTTGTGGCTTTTATGGCCTCAATGTTGGCCCTTTATACCCCCATCAAAAGTATCGGTAAAAATTTTAATCAAGTCCAACTGTCTTTGATGGCGGTGGAACGTGTATGTGAAATGTTGGACTATAAAATACACATTAAAAACGCAAAAGATGCCAAAACCTTTAAAGGCATTCATAAGGAAATTCTCTTTCAAGATGTGTGTTTTGAATATAAACCCAATACACCCGTATTAGAAGATATTTATTTGACTATTCCCAAGGGGAAAACAGTGGCTTTTGTCGGAAATTCGGGTGGCGGGAAAAGCACCCTTGCCAATTTAATCCCCAGGTTTTATGATGTGACCTCTGGGGCTATTCAAATTGATGGAACAGATATACGTCGGTTTTCATTGGAATCTTTACGCCAAAACATTGCTTTTGTATTTCAAGACAACTTTTTGTTTTCCGGAACCATTCGGGACAATATTTTGTTGGGAAAACCCAATGCCACGAAAAAAGAATTAAACAAAGCCGTATCTATGGCTTGTTTATCCGATTTTATTCAAGAATTAGAATTGGGATTGGATACCCCTATCGGAGAACGAGGAGCCCTTTTGTCCGGGGGACAAAAACAACGAATTGCTATTGCTCGGGCCTTTTTGAAAAATGCACCTATTGTGATATTGGACGAAGCCACCAGCGCATTGGATAACAAATCCGAACAAATTGTCCAGCAAGCCATTGAAAATTTAATGAAAGACAGAACTGTCATCGTGATTGCCCACCGTCTGACAACCATTCAAAATGCGGACAAAATTGTCGTTGTGAATGAAGGGCACATTGTTGAATACGGAACGCATGAACAACTGTTAAAGAAAAAAGGAACCTATGCGACACTCTACCATACTCAGTTTAAAAAATCGGATGAAACCGCTTAATCTTTGTTTTTCAAAGAGAAAAAAGAGTATTCTAAAGCCGCACAAAAAATTAAAATATACCCTTCCAATTCAATGGACTCCTCAATCAATCGCCTGACTAAACGAGGATTGGCAACAGCGCCGATAACCATTTCAACGAAACTTCTGTGTCCTATCATTTGGGCAACGGGTATAATCAAAACCATTGCCATCATCATTAAATAAAAAGAGGAAGATGCGGTAAAGGATATCAATAAATGATACAATCCTTTTCTATGTTGCAATGCATAAACCAAGGCAAGAACAGGAAAAA
>JAZUJZ010000049.1:0-11042 GCA_045643025.1 Alphaproteobacteria bacterium | reverse complement strand
GCGGGTTTCATATAATCCGAAAAGGTAAAAAATGTACTGGTATAAGGTATCAGTCCGCCATAGGCCGCCACACCATTGGCAATACCGGCCATGCCCAATTCCCTTACACCAAAGTTGATGTAATTGCCCATATATTGCGGGGAAAAAATATCTTTGGATTCACAGGTTTTGGTAAGATTAGAGGCCCCCAAGTCGGCACTGCCCCCAATCAATTGAGGAATTTGTTTTAAGAGTTCTGTTAAAACTTTTTGACTGATATTTCGGGTGGCCATCGGTTCGGAATTTTTCAAAAATTCTTGTTTTAAAACATCCAATGAAAACTGAAATTTTTGGGCGCAAAAATCTTGAAATTCTTTGGTGGGTTTCCATTGTTTAAACTCCACATGATGTTTTAACCCGATTTCTTTTCCCATTTTCAAAATGTCTTCGGGGACTTCAAAAGCCGGTAAATCCCAGTGTAAGTTTTTCTTTAACGCGGTCAATTCTTCCATACCTAAAGGCGAACCATGAATACAAGATTTTCCTGCTTTTGTCGGGGCAGGATAGCCGATCGTTGTATGACAATCAATCATGACGGGTGCCTGGGCTTTTTGGGCTTTTGTCAGGGCTTTTTCAATGGCATTAAAATCGTGGCCATCGCATTCTAACACTTCCCATCCGTTGGCTTTAAAACGTGCGGGCATATTTGTTTTGGTTGCCAAGTCCGTTTTCCCATCAATGGTAATATGATTATCATCCCACAATACAATCAAGTTATTGAGGTGCCAAAGTCCCGCCAAAGAAAGGGCTTCTTCCGAAATGCCTTCCATCAAACATCCGTCTCCCACAAAGCAATAGGTTTTATGGTTGATGAGGGTGGGAAATTTTTGATGCATGATTTGTTCGGCCAAAGCCATACCGACAGCCCCGGATAAACCTTGTCCCAAGGGACCCGTGGAAAAATCAACGCCATTGGTTACACCCCTTTCCGGATGGCCGGGGGTCAGACTTCCCAATTGACGCAGGTTTTGTAAATCCTTTTTTGTCATGCCTTTCATACCCACCAGGTAAAAAATGCTATACATTAATGGGGAAGCATGACCATTGGAAAAAATCACCCTGTCCCTGTTCATCCAATCTGGATTTTGTGCATCAAACTTTAAAAATTTTGTCCATAAAACAGTGGCAATATCCGCCATTCCCAAACTGGCTCCGGGATGACCAGACTTGGCTTTTTCAATCATATCGGCGGATAACACACGTAAAGTTGTGGCAAATTTTTTAAGATCCATTTAACTCTCCTTAGCTAAAAATAAAAAAGTATTACGTCCTTGATGACGTTCTTCTTTTAAAATAAAATGGGGGGGCAAGGTGGGTTTTTCATCTTTATCTGTTTCAATAATCACCCAAGTCTTTTCATCAATCCATCCTTGTTTATCAAAGGCGGGCAGGGCCTGTTCCCATAATCCCAAATGATAAGGTGCATCCATAAATAAAATATCCATGGGCTTTTGTGCCTCTGGGGGAATCAGGGCATCTGAATAGATTTCCACATCCATTTGACGGGCATTTTGACGAATTATTTTTTGGGCTGTTTTATCTTTTTCAAATAAATAAACGTGCTTGCAACCACGGGAATATGCTTCCAAACCAACAGCTCCGCTTCCCGCAAAGACATCTGCAAACCGCAAGCGTGTCCATTGACGTTGCTCTTGCATCAGACGTGCGGATAAAATATCAAACAGCATCTCTTTGGCACGATCAGCTGTGGGACGTGTGCCTTCGGGTGGTGTCAAAAGTGTGCGTCCTTTAAATTGGCCGGAGATTATGCGCATGGCGCCTCCTGAACCTGACCGGGCTTCAGTGTGCCCAATTGATAAGGACCATAGGAAATCCGAATCAGGCGTGCGACCTCTAATCCGAAAAAGCCCATCATTTTACGAATTTCTCGATTTTTCCCTTCATGCAGGGTCATTTTTAACCAAGTATTTGTGCCCTGTGTTTTTTCAATTTCTATATGGCAAGGGGCGTATTTAATGCCGTCAATTTTAACTCCCTTTGAAAGACGTGAGAGAATTTCACCGGTGATGATTCCATGCACACGCACACGGTAGGTGCGTTTCCACCCATTGACGGGCAGTTCCATTTTTCTGGCCCATTCACCATCATTGGTCAGCAGGAGAAGGCCTTCTGAATTCAAATCCAATCGCCCCACAGAAATGACACGGGGCATATTTTTGGGCAGGTGTTCAAAAATCGTACTGCGTCCTTTGGGATCTTTATGACTCACAATCAATCCTGCCGGCTTATGATACATCCATACACGGGTGAGTGATTTTTGTTGCAGGGGTTGATTATCCACCAAGACAACATCCCCACTTCCAATCACGCAAGCGGGTGTTTCTAATGTTTTTCCGTTTACTTGCACACGTCCGGCCAATATCCAACGTTCCGCTTCACGACGGGAACATAATCCCGCATCGGCCATTTTTTTTGCAATTCGTTCTTTCTTTTCCATCATAAGTGTGATATTATACTGAAAATGGAACAAAAGCAAAGAAAAAAGATTATCAAAAAAGCAATTTTATCGGCTGAATCGGCCTTTCGCTTGGATGAAGTCCCCGTGGGATGTGTGATTTTTAATTCGAATACGGGACAAATTATTTCGGTTGCTCATAATCAAGTTGAATTGAAAAAAAATCCGTTAGCACACGCAGAAATGTTGGCTGTCACGCAGGCACTGAAAAAATTAAAGACAAAGTATTTAGACGGTTATTCCATGTTCGTCACGCTGGAACCTTGTGTCATGTGTGCCGGGGCAATTGCTTGGGCACGCTTGGATGCGGTGTATTATGGGGCAACGGATCCTAAAACGGGTGCAGTGCGACAAGGTGCTAAAGTTTTTATGCGAACTCAGACACATCATAAACTGAAGTCCAGGTTGAAAACAGTCCCTGAATGCGCCCAGTTGATGACAGATTTTTTTGCCCAAAAACGTCAAATAAAAAAAATAAAAAAAAGCGTTTGATTTTTGTTGACAAAAAAAATAACTTTTGCTAAAGTGCGCCTATATTATAGGAGGAAACATGGTTTCAAAAAAAATGACAGTTGCCAGTTTTATGCAAGCAGGGGGAGTTCAATGTTTTGCTTGTAATCAAACAACAGCCAATATGGCACGCGCCAATGGATTACGGAAAGTGTTAGTTGAAAAAACGGATCATTCTGTCCCTCCCGAAATTAAAAAGATGCTCAAAACAGCAGGAACTACTCGCGCCAAGTCCCAAAAGGAAATGTAGTTTTAATGTCCTTTTCTAAACAGGCAATAGATACCTATAAGTGGAATGATGATGCCCAAGTTGAACAGGATTATTTGACATGTGCAATCTATGCCTTTTATTATCAGGGTAAGCAAATAGGAAAATGTGGCACGGAAATTCAAACTCATATTAATGGTTGGCGGGGTGTGAAGCAATTTTATCCTGATAATTGGTTTGAGGATGATTGTGGTGAAAAATTAAAACCCGTCTTGGATGTAAACTTGTATTCCACCAAGGGAAATCAGCATCAAGGTTTTGGTCGTGCGGGATTACAGGCCTTATATGCCTTTTCTGTGCAAAATGGTTGTGGGGGCAGAATGCATTTAACAGCCACGGACGGGGCCGGCGGTTTTTATGAACACTGTGGATTTATCGGATTATCCCCAAAATCTGATGGATTAAAATATTTTGATCCCACTCCAGAGAATATCCAATTACTTTTTGCAAAAAAACAATATGACTTAACTTTAGTTAAAACATCTTTACCACCAGTTCCCATCGTGGAAAGATTGGCACAAATTACGGCCTATTTGAAACAGAATGGTCGTTAAATTGACCTGTTGCTTTTGTTTTATTGATGTGCTATGTTGATGATATCAAAGGAGATTTTATGTATCAAAATGAATTTGGACGTTCTATGATGGAAATGATGGGGGTTTTGGCTGTTATCGGTGTTTTATCGGTGGGGGGAATGTATGGCTATAACAGCGCAATAAATAATTATAAGGTTGATAAGGTGGTACATGTTGTTTCCGAAGGGTATGTGGAATTGATGACATCGGCGGCTACACAAAGTCAAGCCGATGCAACAGTCAATAGAATTAAGGTTCCCGAGGGAATAACGCTGACTTTTTTGGATGCCAGTTCTGCACAAAAAAATGCCTATATGCAGGTTAATTTTGGTGCTTCTTATGATTTGTGTCAGCAGTTTATGAATTCTTTTGGTAATAATTCTTCTGAATATACGGTTATTTCACAATGTAATAAGACAGCTCATTCGTGTGTTTGTGTGGTTCCAAAAGATTCACGTGGTAAACTCATATATAATAACAGACCAACCGCTACGGATTCCTCTTCATTATCTTGCAGTTGTTCGTAAAAGGATGATACTGAGAAAAAAGGATTGTTTTTTTGAATACTTTTGGCTATGCTAATACATATTATATGACTCAAAGGGGGATAAAATGCGTCAATTATTTTTTGGATTATTGGTTGTTTTGTTGTCGGGATGTGTAACACAGGAAGAATATATTCCATTGACGATCAGAAATCCAAAATGTTCCGATGTTCGTGAATTGTCTGTTCTGAAAGTCAGAGAAAATTATGTATTGTATTGGATTGAAAAAATTGATGGAAAACAAGAATATGAAACTCAAGGACTTTTTCAACCAATGGAGAATCATTTTGTTTTTCTACCCAAAATCGCCCACCATCATTATGCACCAAAACAGGTTTTGAAAATAGGTTCAGACCAATGTTTATCTTATAATGGTGTTTTTCGTTCCGAAAGAGATGGACAGGAACAGTCTGTTTTAATTGGTCAAATTATTCCCAGTCAAATTCAAAATCCCGATTATCATCTGTAAAGTTTTTTAATTTTCTGAATCGGCGAAAGGGTTTTCTCTTTTACGTAATTGGATACGAACGGGAACCCCTGTAATACCGAATTCCTGTCTGAGTCCGTTGGATAAATAACGGATATACGAATCAGGAAGTCTGTCCGGGTTAGAGGTAAAAATAACGAAAGTAGGGGGGCGTGTACTAACCTGTGTCATATATTTGAGGGGAACCCTGCGTCCGTTTTTAGCCAATGGGGTTGGATGTGCCTCTTTCATCATTGATAAAAATAAGTTTAATTTATGGGTCGGGACCCTTTTATTCCACAGGGCATAAGTTTTGAATACGGATTGCATTAACGGTGCAAATCCAAATCCTGTTTTGGCAGAAATAGTCAACACCGGTAAATCCTTTACCTGTTGTAAAGATTCAAACATTCTTTCTTTAAGGTTACGCAAAACTTCCTTTTGGTTTGAAATTAAATCCCATTTATTCAGGGCAATAATCAAACATCTGCCTTCTTTTAAAACCTTGCTGGCAATTAATAAATCTTGTTTTTCCATAGGTTGGGTGGCATCTAATACCAAAATAACTACCTCGGCAAAATCAATGGCTGTTTGTGTATCCTGTCCGCAAAGGCGTTCCAATTCATCCTCAATTTTACCATATTTTCTTAAGCCCGCTGTATCTGTTAATTGAATGGGATGCCCTTGATATTGCCATGAAATGGTGATGGCATCACGGGTAATACCGGCTGTTGGACCTGTTAAAAGGCGATCTTTTTGAATCAGTTTATTGATAAAAGTAGATTTTCCGACATTTGGTCGGCCGACAATGGTTAATTTAAGGGGACGTTCGGTTTGTTCCGTTTCCTGTTTTTCATCTTGAACCAGAGGGGTTAAAACAGAAATTAATTCATTAAATCCCAATTTATGTTCGGCCGAAAGAAATAAAGGAGTCCCCAGTCCTAAAGAATAAAAATCGGACATGTTTTGAATTTGTTTTTCACTTTCACATTTGTTGGCTATTAAAATAATTTTCTTTTTTGTTTTATGTAATTCTCTGGCTAAATCCAAATCTAAAGCATTTATTCCGCTGCGGGCATCAGACATCATTAAAATAACATCTGCTTCCTGAATGGCGTAGCGTGTTTGTTGCCACATCTCTTTGGCTAACTGACTATTTTTTTCCAAACCGGCTGTATCAATAACACGAAAGTGTATTTTTCCTAAAGTGGCGGTTCCCTCTTTTCTATCACGGGTGACACCGGGTTGATCATGAACCAGTGCCAATTTTTTATGACAGAGTTTATTAAACAGGGTAGATTTCCCGACATTGGTTCTGCCCACAATTGCCACGGTTTTCATTGAATGCTTCCTTGATAATATAAATCTGAATCTTGGGTTAAAAAGTAAATGCCATTATGGGTGATGGCAGGACGAGAGGCCTTTTTTTCACCCATGAAATTTTTCAATATTTTTCCGGATTTTGCATCCACAACGATTGTTTGGTTTTCATTAAAAACAACCACCTTATGATTAATCAGGGCTAAATCATTAACGCCATTGTCTAAGGTAAGAGCAACCTGCCAAAACTGCTTTCCGCTTTTTTTATTTAAGGCGTGCAGTGTGGCGTTTTTATCCAGAATAAATAACGAATTTCCACTGATAATCGGGGTTGTGACAGAGGCAAGAGTATTGGACCAAATTTCCTCCCCCGTTTTAATATTCAAGGCCTTTGTAATGTGGGCGTTTCCCGTTAGATAGACAACATCATCTTCCGCAATCGGGGAGGCAATGGTTTGATTGATTTGTTCTATTTGATTAAAACTTTTTTGACCAATCATATCGTTTTCCCATAAAAAAGCCCCTGTTTGTGCATGAAAGGCATTGACTGTTCCATTGGAAAAAGCGACAACGATGATATTATTATTGACAACGGGCTTTCCCATCCCCCATAAAGCAGTTGTCGGATTGGATGTTTGATAATGCCACAATTCTTTTCCGTTGGAGGTGTCAATGGCCCATAAACCATTTGTGGTAGATAAAACATACAGGATGTCCCTATAAATGATGGGATCATTTCTGAAAGGGGCATCTAAATCAATTTTCCATAACACTTTTTCATTGGTATCAGTGGCAACCAATGTTCCCCTTTGTCCCAATGCAAAGATTTTATTTTTGTAAAAGGTCAATCCGATGCCCGATTCTTTTGGGGCCAAATTTTTCTGAACAGATTCTTTCCCATTTAAATTAAAGGTACGTAAATTAAAATCATGATCCAATACAAAGATGTTGTTATTTCCCACAATCAGATTGGACAGTTGTTTTTGATCAGTGGCGGATCCTGCAGATGTATGCCAATGATTTTTTGTTTCTTTAATTGCATAGTGGGGCTGTTTATTTTGGGCATTAACGGATAATGCATTTTTCAGAATTTGGGGTTGGTCAAGTGTTTGTTTATCTGTGGAAGATTGCAATTGTGTTTGTTCATCTAAAGATAAACGCCCTTCCACTGGTGCCATCTTTTTTTCACTGGCACATGCCGATAAAATTAAACAAATTAAGCAAATACTCCCCCAATTTTTCATTTATTCCTCCAACATGGATGACAAGGTTTGTAAACGTGCCCGATTATGAGGAACAAGAGTTGCATTTGTCAAAGCGTCTTGAATCATATCTTGGGCTTGTTTTTTTTGTCCCATTCGTTTTAAATAGAGCACCGCAATCTCTGTAGCCAATCCTTGAAAGTATTTATTTTTAATGGTGGGTTGTAACAAAGTGAGCATCTCCTGCGGATCGGCAGATTCAATCTGAAAACCGGTATAGGAAATGACCGCTACATGATGTAAAGGATCTTTTGCCTTTGTTGTATCAATCACGTTTTTAAGTGTTTTTAAGGCAGAATCCGTCTGACCTTGTTGCATATAAACGTCAGATAATTCCAATAAGGCCAATGTTTTGTATCCTGAATGGGCCGATTGCGACAATTCGGTAAAGGATGCTTGGGCTTTTTCCCATTGATGAGAGTTGGCCAAGATAACGGCTTGTTCATATAAATCGGATTCAGTCAAACGAACCTTATTCCACCAGGAATGATAAATTTGAAAACCGGCCGTCAGAATTAAAATACCCGCAACACCACCGATAATCAAAGAACGGTATTTTTGCCATATTTGTGTTAAACGTTCTTGTTCAATTTCCTCATCCACTTCCAGTTCAAATGCTTTTTCTTGATATTGACGACAAGAAGAACAATCTTTTTTACAATTTGAACAATTTTTTTCACATTCTTTTTTGGTCATTTGTTATCCTTTTCAATTGCATTTAATATAGAGATATATTAGCAAAAAAACAGGCCTTTGTCCATCTTTATTTTTCTTTTTTGGGCAAACTTCCAAACAAAGGACGGGCAATAAATCCGGGAAGCATTGCCCCAACTTTCGCCGGAAAACCCATAATCCACGGGAAAACAATCATCGGTGGGGCTTTTTCTAAACGTGTTTTAATAATTCGGGCTGCCTTTTCTGGCTTCATTAAAAAAGGCATATAGAATTGATTTTTATCTGTCAGGGGTGTTTCAATAAATCCGGGACAAATAGTTGTAATATGAATTCCTTTAGGTTTTTGCTGACCATAGATGGCTTCCCCAAAGGCCTTGACGGCCGATTTACTGGCCGAATAAGCAGGGCAACTGGCCATCCCACGAAAACCGGCCAGTGAGGCCACCAAAGCCACCTGACCTTGATGTCTTTTTTGCATACAGGTAAGAGCCGGTAAAACAGTATTTAAACATCCAAACACGTTTGTGTTCATAATTTGACGAATGGAATCATTTGTTTCGGGTGTTCCCAGAACACCCCCTGAAATCCCCGCATTCGCAATTACTAAATCTAATTTTTTATATTTATCCGCTTTCAAAATCGCCTTTTCAGATTTGATGGCATCTGTTGTATCAAATAAATACATTTGAACGTCAGCCCCTTTTTCTGAACACAGGTCTGCCACTTGAATGAGTCGTTCTTTATCCCGCCCGCAGAGATGGAGGGTGATTCCTTTTTTTGCATAAGCCAATGAAAGGGCTTTCCCCAAACCACTGCTGGCCCCTGTAATCAGGATAGAAACGGGCGTAAATTTTGGACACATTTTATTTCCTTTTGTTAGTAATTCATTCTTGGGCCGAGATTTCTGAGTCTTGTTAAATACGCCTTAACAGGTTTATCCCGACTGATGATATGTCCCAAAAACCATACACTTAAAAAAGCCATTGCTTTTTGGGCGGCATCCAACTTTTGTCCTTTGGTCGTGGCTGTTTCAAATTCTTGTCGAAATTGTGAGATGTTTTTAATAAATAATTGATGGCTGGCAATATGTTCTTCTAATTCAGGATAACGAATGCGCTCCATAATATCTTCTTCGTGGGAAAAATGGTTACGCACATAATCATAGCATGCGGCAAACATTTTTTCCATTCCTTCAATATGCTGTAATTTTATATCTACCGATGCTTGATTAATGACATTCAAAAAGGCCTTGTGCTCACCATCTAACGGCGGATAATCTAAACTCATTTGTTCACGCCATGAAATAATTGCCATTTGTTTCCCCCTTTTTTTAGAGTTTAACCGTTAAATAGAAAATGAACGACATCTCCGTCTTGCATGATATAATTTTTACCTTCTTGCCTGAGTTGGCCTTTTTCTCTGGCCCCTGCTTCCCCGTGATTTTCTACATAAGCTTTATAGGAAATCACTTCGGCCCGAATAAATCCTTTTTCAAAATCTGTATGAATAATACCGGCGGCTTGTGGGGCCAAAATACCTTTACGCATCGTCCAAGCGTGGGCTTCTTTAGGACCCGATGTAAAGAAAGTTTCCAATCCCAACAATTGATAACCCGCTTTAATAATACGGGCGAGTCCTGTTTCCTTTAATCCCAAAGTTTCCAAAAATTCGGGCTGTTCCTCAAGGGGAAGTTGTGCAATTTCTTGTTCAATACCCGCACAAATCACAACTGAAGTATTTCCTTGTTCTTTGGCCATTTTTTCCACACGGGCGGAATATTCATTTCCCGTGGCGGCAGATTGGTCATCTACATTACACACATACAGGACAGGTTTTGCGGTTAATAAACAGAGTTGATTAAATAATTTTTTGGCTTCTGCATCTTCCGGAATGGCCAAGCGGGCAGGTTTTCCATCACGCAAGCATGCCAAAGCCGGTTCAATTACCGCTACCCATGCTTTGGATTCTTTATCTCCCGTTTGGGCTTTCTTGGCAACGCCGGCCAATCTTTTTTCTAAACTTTCCAAATCGGCAAGCATCAATTCTGTTTCAACTGTTTCGGCATCACGAATGGGGTCAATGGAACCTTCCACATGGACAATATCCGTATTTTCAAAGCAACGTAAAACATGGATAATGGCATCCACTTCACGAATGTTACCCAAAAATTGATTACCCAAGCCTTCGCCTTTACTGGCACCTTTCACCAGACCCGCAATATCCACAAACTCTAATTGTGTTGGAACAATTTTTTCGGCCTTATCAATTTGTTGCAGCGTTTGTAGTCTTTCATCAGGCACGGCCACCCGTCCGATATTCGGTTCAATTGTGCAAAACGGATAGTTGGCCGCTTGTGCATTAACCGTGGCTGTTAAAGCATTAAACAACGTTGATTTTCCCACATTCGGAAGTCCGACAATTCCACAATTAAATCCCATTTCAAAATCCTTATGTTTTTATTTTTTTATTATGAACTAATTTAGGATAATTTTCAAGACATTTTTTGCATAACGCACAAAAAGAAGCCATCTGTTCCCGTTCGGGCGGGAGAATATCTTTTTTGTTTAATAATTTGATAATTTGGATGTGTCTGTAAAAAATGTTCAATTTGTTGTTCGTTTTCATCTAAAGTGAGTGAACAAGTAATGTAGGATAAGAAATGTCCCGTTTTCACATATTGTTCCGCCCGATTTAAAATTTCCTTTTGGGTTTTAACAATATGGTTCAGTTGTTTTTCCGTTAAATGCCAACGCATATTAGGGGTTCTGCGCCATGTGCCGGTTCCGGAACATGGGGCATCCACGTCCACATGGTCAAACTTTTTAACAGGGTTTTCCAATTTTGTAATAATTTTAATAATGTTGATATGCGCCCGAGTTGCCCGTTTGACCAGTTCAAAGAGTTTC
>JAZUJZ010000048.1:0-26297 GCA_045643025.1 Alphaproteobacteria bacterium | reverse complement strand
GCATCTTTGATTAATTCTTGATTCTCCTCAAAGTCGTTCAACAATTCATAATCATCCTTAAAGCGTGCGGCCACTCGGTTGGGGCGAACTCCCTTCCATGCTAAAATATCGGGGTGCGTTTTGATTTTTTTGGGAACAGATTTTTTTTCACTTAACATTGGGAAAATATATTGTCTGAGTTCAAAAGGAATTTGTAAAAGGAATTCCAACATATCATCTTGGTATTGCACCAATTTTTGGCGTTGTATTTCTGCTTGTGTCAGGGCCTGTGGTCCCATCGGGATAGATATAAAAATTAAAACACATAAATATATGAGTATCAGTTGAATTTTATGCATTATTTATTCCTTTTTTCTTGGTTCAGATACATTTGTTTGATTTGATTTTGGGTCGGGCGAAAAACAAAATAATCCGCTATACCCCATAAAAGAAGAGATAAAAACACCAAAATGCTTATTTGTATAAAGGACAGAGGTTCCTGCATCCAAACAAATGGGATCATACTGAACAAAATCAGTAAGAATAATCCCACTCCCATTTCCCCAGACCGATAGAGCCAGTTAAGAAAGATGTGATTGGATATTTTATGAAAACGTTTCAGTTTTTTATCCAGGGACATATAATAAACCTCCCACATACAAAATAAACCATATAAAAGAATGATGACGATAGAAATCCCAAACAGCGTATTGGACAGATTTTGTTGAAAAATACTGATGGGAACGGGTGCATTCACTTTGGCGGATAATTGAATTTGTGTGTGGGTGGGTAAGATTTTATTGAGTTTGAAATAAATATTATGTTGATTATCCGATTTGATGATAAAATTTTCGGGATATTCTTTGGCATTTGTTCCAATTAAAAATTGAACATCATTCAATTGATAAAAGCCGTTGGATAGCAGAATCCCAGAAAAAGTATCGGCAAGAAGTGGCCACTGAGTTCCCATTAAAGGCAAGACGATATTTTCCCCTTTTTGTGTTTGGGTAAATAGATAATGCAATTGAATTTTATGGCTTCCGGTTGGTAGTAAGGGAAATGAAAAAGAAACTCTGTCCGGTGCTGTTTGAATATTGGGGGGTAATTTTTGCCCGTCCAACCATACTTCCAGCAGTTGAAAGTTCTCTGGATCTGTGGGCCAATCTTTGATGATATCGGGGGTTTCTTTGGTCAATACAACGGTAATGGATTCTTTAACTTCTGTTGTTTGGGTGTCGGAAGTATGAATCATGAAATGCCAATCGGCAGTATGCGGAAAAAAAGCTACTTGTTTTTTTGTTCCGAAAATGGGTTGAATTTCCACTGATGTTTGTTCGGGAGATAAAGACACAGATGGGGTTAAATCCAGTTGTGGTCCCGATGTATTGTCCGGAATTTCCATAGATCCGAACAGACGCATTTTTAATTTGTCTTTCCAGGTTTTAGGTTGTGGTTGATCTGATATCCCTTCAATATAAACCAAAGGTCCATGTTCAACAGAACGGGATTCATTTTGGTATAAAATATTCGGATTTTCCTTTTGAAATAATTGTTCTATGTTGTTTTGTCCCCAAGACGGGCAGGACACAAAAAGCAAAAAGAGTAAAACCTTTATTTTGAACATTTTATACCTTTTCATCTGATTGACAGACAGTGAAGAGAGGACACTCGGAGCATTTGGGCTTTCGGGCTGTGCAAATATAACGTCCCAACAGAACAAGTGCCAAAGCTACGGTGGGTTTATATTCTGTTGGAACAATTTTTTCTAACTTTTCTTGAACTTCTTGGGGCGTCTTACCCGTACAAATTTTCAGACGATGAACCAAGCGAAAAACATGGGTATCTACACCGATATAAGGGGCATGATAGGCCACATTCAAAAACACACTGGCCGTTTTTCGGCCGATTCCCGGCAGGGTAATTAATGTATCAAAATCATTTGGAATTTCACCATGATAATCTTGAACTAAAGCGGTGGCTAAATTGACAATAGATTTTGCTTTGTTATTATAGTAGTTGATGGATTTTAATAAAGGTGTAATTCCCTCTATTCCTAATTGAATGGCTTTTTCCGGGGAAGGAATGACTTGAAAAAGGGCAGGTGTATTTTTATTGACATTTTTATCGGTTGATTGGGCCGATAGAATAATGGCAACCATTAATTCCCAAGGTGTTGTCCAATTTAGTTCACACTTTGGATCGGGGTATACCTGGTGTAATAAATGAAAAAATTGCAAACGTTGAGATTCAGACATTAATGACATTTACATTTTCCTTGTTGTAATAAAGCGGGCTGCTTCTTCCAATAAAAGAGCAGTTGGTCCAAAAATTTGTAAAGCATGAAGGGCTACTTGCTCTAATTCTTTCACTTTTTGTCGGGTTGCCTCAACCCCGAGCAGTGAGATAAAGGTTGATTTTTGGGCAGATTGATCTTTCCCGACGGTTTTTCCCATTTGGTCAGAAGTGCTTTCAATGTCCAGTAAATCATCTGTCATTTGGAACATTAATCCGATGGCATAGGCATATTGATTCAGGGCTTCTTTTTGTTCAATTGTGGCCTGTGCGGCAATCGCCGGAGCTATGACTGCATAATTCAATAAACATCCCGTTTTCAAAGATTGCAGTCTTTCAATTTCTGAAAGAGAAAAATGCTCTTTTTCGGCGATTAAATCTAGCATTTGTCCACCGGCCATGCCTTGAAAACCCGCCCTTTGAGCTAACAGATGAACTAATTCTGAACGTATTTCGGCATCAGGATGGGTCTGAACATCCGAAAGGACTTGAAACGCTAAAGTTAATAAACTGTCTCCGGCCAATATGGCGGTTGCTTCATCAAATGCTAAATGGTTGGTGGGTTTTCCACGACGTAAAGTATCATTATCCATAGCGGGTAAATCATCATGAATCAGCGAATAAGAATGCACCATTTCCAATGCGGTGGCAATCTGTAGGGCTGTTTGTTGTGATAAATGAAACATTTTCGCAACCTCTAAAACCAAAAAAGCCCGAAAGGCCTTTCCACCCCCGATGGCCGAATAACGCATGGATTCAGCCAAACGTCTTTCCTGTCCCCCGGGGAGAATCAGGTATTTTCCCAAATTTTGATCCACAAGAGAACGTGCATGGGCTAACTCATTCTGGATTGGCATCTAATGGCTCCACAGATTGAGGTGTTCCTTGTTTATCCAAAATCAGTTTTTCAACTTTCATTTGGGCCCTTTTTAATTTTTCTTCACAAACTTGTTTTAATTGGCATCCCTCTTCATACGCACGAATAGCGTCCTCTAATTTAATTTGCCCTGATTCCAATTGATGAACCAGTGTTTCCAATTTTTCCATAGCTTCTTCAAAGGAGAGTTTTTCTATTTCTTTTTGCATTTCTTTTTCCCTTTGGTACAACAATGATGTTTTGTTTCCGAATGCGCACAAGATTTTGTATTTTCTTCATGGGCATGACAGCAACACTTATGAGAACAGGTTGTTTTCGGGTGTGGTTTGGCTTTCAGTTCTAATTCTCGTTGAGCCAATTGATTCATGATATCCCACATGCTTTCTCGGGTGGCATAGAGCATCTGAATGGCGGTAATTTCCTGTGTGGATTTTTCCAATGTTTCCAATTCTGTGGTCATTTTTTCCTGCAATTGAAAAGCTTTTTTCCCGATAATTTGCATTTCCTCCCATAACAATTTGGGATCTTGTGCCGTTTTTAATAACAGTTTCAATTGATGTATATGATGGGCTAAATCTTCGGCTGTTGTCATTTTTCCTCCGTTTCTTTAAGGGTAGTATAGATTATTTTTTCCCCGTTCGTCAAGCGTTATTTGTTTTTGAATAAAAATTCACGTTCAATGGGTAAATGATGTTTGAGGGCGTGTTTTTCCAAAAAGTATCCCGTCAGAGCAAAACCTTGTTGTATGTCTTGTGGGGTAGGGGAGACAGGGGAAATAAAAAAAGAGGGTAAAATTAATAATTTATCACGATAAGGTAATCCTTTTTCACGACTGACAGCATGTCCTGTTTTTGGGGACACGTAAATTAAATCTTGATTGTTTCCACCTGCTGCACAACAGGAAAGGTCCAACCCGAAACCTAATTCCGATAATAAAAATAATTCCAAAAACAAATAGGATTGAAGAAAGGAATCAGATTCTAAATCATTAAGGAATTGAAAAACGTGTTCATATAGTTTTTGATAGGACTGACGTTCCGGTAAAGCATCATTGAGAATAGCACATAAACTTTTGATGGCACATAATCTTTTCCAATCATCCAAAAAAGGAGCCGCAATACTTTGGAGATGTTCCAAATAAAATGTTCCGAGTTGTTCATTGAGTCTGGCCTGCCACCTGACAAAAACAACATCAGCAATCTGGGGGGCTTTTTTCCCCTTAAAGACGCCCCTACAAAGGCCGTTATTTTTCGTTAAAACAGAAATAACAAAAGCCCGTTCTCCTATGGTTTGAATGCTTAAAACAAGGGCTTTTTCGGATTTAAATTCAGGCATTGAAATTGAGTCCCCAAGGGGTATATTGATGAATATCGTCGCCCCAATTTTCACGCACCTTGACGAATAAAAACAAAGAAACGGGTTTGTTCAATTGTTTGGTCATTTCCTGACGGGCTGATTGTCCGATTTTTTTAATCATACTGCCTTTTGCCCCCAGAATAATGGACTTATGTGCTGCTTTTGCCACGATGATATTTTGTTCAATGCGAATACTTTTACTTGTTTCTTTGAAACTCATCGGTTCAACAGTCAGTTGATAGGGGAGCTCCTGTCGTAAATACAAAAATAATTTTTCTCGGGTAATTTCGGCACAGAACAATCTGTCCGGTAAATCGGTCAACTCATTTTCCGGAAACATCCATTCCCCTTTTGGTGCCGATTTAAGTAAATGTTGCTTAAGGGGTAAAATGCCGTCGCCTGTATGGGCGGATACACAAAAAACTTGTTGAATTTGTTTGAAAGTATTTATGTGCGTTAATAAAGGCAGTATTTTATCTTGTTTAACCAAATCTATTTTATTAACCACTAAAATGATGGGGTGGGTCATTTTATTAAGAATCTCTGAATCTACTTCGGTGAGTCCTTTTGAGGCATCAATCACCATCATTAATTGATCCGCTTCCTCTGATTCGGTCCAAGCCGCCTCCAACATGGCACGATCTAATCGCCTTTTGGGCCTGAAAATGCCGGGGGTATCTACTAAAACTAATTGGGTTTCCCCTTCGGTCAAAATCCCACGAACACGAGTGCGTGTTGTTTGGACTTTTGGGGAAATAATACTGACTTTTTGTCCGATTAAACGATTAATCAGGGTAGATTTACCCACGTTCGTTTGTCCCAAAATGGCCACAAAAGAAAAATGATGCATTATGTTGTTTCCTTGGTATCAGCGGGTTGTAATTTTTGTAAAAGGTAAAAGGCCGCTTCCTGTTCGGCTTTTTTAATGGACGGACCTTTGGCCTCTTGAATCCACTCACCGACCTGAACAGACACAGTAAATTCGGGTAAATGAGATTTACCTGTTTGTGACAGAAGTTTATATTGTGGTAAAACGCCGTATTTTTTTTGACAAAACTCTTGCAGGGCTGATTTACTGTCTTGAGGAGCATGTTGGTAAGCGTTCATCAGAGGAATCCAAATCGGATACATGAAATTTTTAACGGCCTCTAACCCTTGATCCAGATAAAGGGCCCCAATCACAGATTCACAAACATCTGATAAAACGGATTTGTTATGACGCATTTGTTTGTGTTCCTTCCCCTTAAATTCGGGTAAATTCCACTCTTTTGTAATTTTTGCCAAAGTTGTCGCACAGACAAGAGCCACAAAACGTTTTGCTAATTCTCCCTCTTCTTCATTGGGAAAATGTTGGTATAATAGTTCGGATACAACTAATCCGACCACTCTGTCCCCTAAAAATTCCAATCTTTGATATCCGGCCCTTTTACCATCTCCGGCTAATTGCGTGGCCAGGTGATAAAGTTGGGGGTTTAAAAACAATTCCCTGATGGGATTTTTTGGGGGAAAGTTATGACTTTCTAAAGGGGTTGTATCCATTGTGAAACCTATATAATTTCCTTAAAGAAACGTTCTAAACGTAAAAATTGCGGCCATCTCCAAAACTGAAAGAACCATCCGTCTCCGTTTGTGGAATAGAAAATCATTCTGGCTTTTCCTTCCAGATTTTCTGCGGGAACCAATCCAAAATAACGACTATCTGATGAGTTATCCCGATTATCTCCCATAACAAAAAAGTATCCATCTGGAATATGAACGGGATCAGTCTGATCGTATTGGAAATTGTCCCCTAATTCATATGTATCATGTTTAACGCCGTTGGGCAGGGTTTCTTCATATCGGGTATAGAGATGATCGCCCCCTTCGGTGTGCCACTGTTCGGTGCCTTTTTTTTCTCTTTCTACTAAATGGTTATTGATATATAAACGTCCTTGCATCATTTGGACCGTATCTCCCGGTAAACCGATGACACGTTTGATATAATCTGTTTTATTGGTAACGGGTTCCTTAAATACAACAATATCACCCCGTTTGGGTTGTGTGTATAAAATTCTTCCCCTTGGAATGAGCGGTAATGACAGCGGGAAAGAATGTCTTGAGTAGCCATAATCAAATTTTGTGATAAACAGGTAATCTCCCACCAATAAAGTTGGAACCAAAGAACTGGAAGGAATATTATAGGGTTCAATCACACAGGAGCGAATGGCCAATGCCAAAAAGACAGCCCAAAATAAGCCCTTCCAGCCGGAGGGTTTTTTTATATCCCTTGATAATTGGCGGTTCAGTTCGTCAATTTTTCTTTGCCTTTCGGCTTGGGCCTCATCCATTGTTTGGCCGACAACTGAATTAATATCGTCTTCCATATTTAACTCCTTTTTTGAGGGAAGTTTAGCACAAAAAAGAAATAATGTCCAGATAAAACAAAAAAAGACTTGCTTTTCATTTTTGTTTGTTTTACACTGCAAATAAGAAGTCCTGAAACAGAAAGGAAAAAAAATGAAAAAATGGTTGTTCTGTGGGGTGTTTGTGATGTTGGCTGCCCAAGTTCAAGCGGGCGTTGTTCCCGGCACGGGGTGTGCATGTGCGGGGCGTTGTGGTACGGGAAGCGTTTGTAATTGTGCAACAAACTCATGTGCGGCACGTCGTCCTTCTCCTTATGCTTATGGGTATGTGGATACACGTTCACCTGTTTATACTCAAAATTACACGCCTATGGTCCCTATGGCACAGACGGCTCCGATGGGATATGGCTATTCGGGGGCTCCCGGACGTAAAAAATATGCGGACAGAAATTGGCAACCCTATGTGGCCGGTCGTTTAATGCTGAGTAAGGCCTTGGCTGATTTTTCGCATTTACAGGAAGTTCCGACAGAGGGAGCAAAATTTAAGTCTGATATTGATGATGCTGTTTACGGGGGGGCTTTGGCCTTTGGTGTGCATGTGGATAATTTCCGTGTTGAATTGGAAGGTTCTATGAATTCTGATGCAGAGGCCGATTATCCAAGAGTTCCAATGACGACTGGCAGTATTCAAGATAAAATGTCCCATAAGGTTCAAACCATGGCGTTATTATTAAATGGCTATTATGATTTCAAAAATGGTACTGCTTTGACTCCGTTTATTACCGGGGGATTGGGTGTAGGACGTATTAAGAGTAAATTAAACGTGATTGATCCGGCCGCAACACCTTCTTCTTTATTGGTGGACTTTGATTCCTATTCCAGTAATAAGACAAACTTTATTTGGCAACTGGGGGCTGGGGTCAGTTATGCCTTGGATGATAAAATTGATTTGGATGTAGGATATCGTTATACCCACTATGGTAAAATGCCCGTTTTGGAATGGGAAGGTGTTGCCGGTGGTGGTCCGTCCTATGAAAAATTAGATTTGAAAAAATTGCATACACATACATTTTCTTTGGGATTACGCTTTGATTTGTAATGCTGGTGCATTTTTTGCTTGACAATTTATGGGGATTTGATTATACTCTAAATTGTTAATGGTGGATGTAGCTCAGTTGGTAGAGCGCTGGTTTGTGGTACCAGATGTCGCAGGTTCGAGTCCCGTCTTCCACCCCATTTGAACAGCACCATGAATGTGGTGCTGCTTTTTTATTTGAAAAAATTGACAAAAAATCAAAACTGTGGTATAATACCCCTCGGTGTATGTGAATAAGGAGGAAATATGACAAATAAAGTTTTAACATCTGAAGAAATCAGGGAAATGCTGGAATACAGACGGGCACAGGAATTATTCCCAACCTGTAAAGATTTGGAAAAAAAAGGTCGTTTATGGACGATTATTGCGAATTATAACCGAACGCATCCACAAAAGAAAGAAGCAGAACCTCAGGTTATCAAAACCGCTTTTTCCAATTTTGATGGTCGTGGCATTGCTTAAATTGAATACTCAAAAAGACCTTCCTAAACCAAGGAAGGTCTTTTGTTTATAAGAAAATCTTGACTTTCATGCTAAAACATGATATTTTAAATCATTCCTGATAAACAAGGAGAGGAATATGACAAAAGAAGAAGTTTTACAGTTTGTTGGTACAGTGATTGAAGCATTACCCAATGCGACTTTTCGTGTTCAGTTGGAAAATGGTCATGAAATTATTGCTCATACTTCGGGTAAAATGCGTAAGTTCAGAATTCGTGTCATGGTGGGGGATAAGGTAGATATTGAAATGACCCCGTATGATTTATCTAAAGGGCGTATTTCGTTCAGACATAAATAGTCTTGTTATAATGGGGGGATGTGATGTTGTATTTGGCAATTTATCTTGGACTTTTGGTATTGGGGTATTTGTTGTTTCCTCTTTTTCGCCGCATTTATACAGATAAAAAAGGTCATCTTTTATCAGATAGTCTTAACAAATTTTGTGCTGTTTACATCTATGCCATTACTTTTCTTGGTTTAATGATAGGGGTATGTTGTCGGTTACAGCACATCCCGATGATGCCTTTGATATTGGGAATTTGTTTGGTTTTATTGGTGCTGTATTTGGCGTGTCGAACTTTTTCTCGTTCGTTACAAATTCTGTTTGATTTGATATTATGTTCTTTGGGAACAATGCTCTTATTTCCCGAAGATGTCCTGTGGAATTTTCCAACTTGCGCTACCTTTCTATTAACGATATTATTTTGGTTTTTCACCTGTCGGTTGTTTTGTTTTTTTGATCGGTTTCCATGTATTTCTTTATTGATGTCTTCTGTTTGGATGTTGGGATTGTTACTCATTGGTCAAATGAGTGCTGTCTTCCCCGGTCTTATGATGTTATTGGTCGCATTGGTTGGTGGTTCAACGTTGATTTGTTATCGGTATCGTTTGTTTTATAAAATAATGAACTTGGGTCGTCCCATGGCGTTTTGGTTGGGATATTTTTGGTCGGGTATTTGGACCTATTTTTTCATTCGGGGACATTTTTTGGCTGCGACAGTTGTTTACGCTTACTATATATATGAGGCAGGTGTTATGTTGCTTTTGTTTTGGCAAAGCAAAAAAATTCAACCATTATTGGTTCAAGTCTTATCTGTGCCCGAATTTTCAAAGAAAAGTGTTAAAATTATTTTTTGGAATATGTTGTTGGTGACCTTGTTATCTGTTATGTCTATTGTTTTAACACAACAAAAAGCGGGATTGTTATTATCCTTAATCGTATTCATTTTTATATACATGAATATGCAATTGAAAAATTTATTGCATCCTGCCCCGAAATTACGTGAGATTTTTTCGGATATGAAACAGGGAATTTATCAAATTTATGTCCAGGCAAAATCGTCGGCACAACAGGAAAAACATAAAAAGTCTTGTCAAAAAGCCAAGACTCAAAGAAAAACGATTCGCAAAAGGAAAACCAAAAAGTGATTCCATTATATAATCGGCCGAATTTGCAGGGGGACGCAGATTTTCATCTGGAGTCCCCTTTTCCACCTGCCGGTGATCAACCACAGGCCATAGATTCGTTGATTCAAGGATTAAAAAATGGGGCACATAATCAAGTGTTATTGGGAATTACCGGATCTGGAAAAACCTATACAATGGCTCAGGTCATTCAGGCGGTTAAACGTCCCACTTTGATTTTAGCACATAATAAGACTTTAGCGGCTCAGTTATACGCCGAAATGAAATCTTTCTTTCCGCATAATGCGGTGGAATATTTTGTTTCCTATTATGATTATTATCAGCCCGAAGCGTATATTCCCAAAACAGATACCTATATTGAAAAAGACAGTGCGATTAATGAGCAAATTGATCGTTTGCGTCACAGTGCAACACGGCATTTATTGGAACGCCGAGATGTGATTGTTGTGGCCTCTGTATCATGTATTTATGGTATCGGTGATGCTGAAAGTTATTCTTCTATGGCTTTTACGTTAAAAAAGGGGGATACGGTTGAAACCATGGAATTGACACGGAAATTGGCCGAATTACAATATCAAAGGAATGATTTAGCATTTGAACGGGGATGTTTTCGGCTCAACGGGGATGTGTTGGATATTTTCCCCAGCCATTATGAAGATTTGGCGTGGCGTATTTCCTTTTTTGGGGATGAGATTGAAGAGATTTCCGAATTTGACCCTTTGACGGGAAAAAAGAAATTATCCCTTTCCGAAATAACCGTCTTTCCGGCCAGCCACTATGTGACACCCAGACCGGCGCTTTCTCAAGCGATGAGGACGATTCGTTCAGAACTGAAAGAACGTTTGGCTTATTACAATGATCACCATCAACCTTTAGAAGCAGAACGTATTTCTCAACGCACGCATTATGATTTGGAAATGATGGAGGCCACAGGTTCTTGTAAAGGAATTGAAAACTATTCCCGTCATTTAACGGGACGTAAGGCGGGGGAAGCTCCACCAACATTGTTTGAATATCTGCCCAAAGATGCTTTGGTTTTTATTGATGAAAGTCATGTCACTGTTCCACAAATTGGTGCAATGTATAAAGGGGATAGATCCAGAAAAACCACCTTATCCGAATACGGGTTCAGATTACCGTCTTGTTTGGATAATCGTCCTTTGAAGTTTGAAGAATGGGATAAAATGCGGCCTGATACGATTTTTGTTTCTGCAACCCCTGGATCGTGGGAATTAGAACAAACAAAAGGGGTTTTTACCGAACAAATCATTCGTCCGACGGGTTTATTGGATCCGGAGTGTTTTGTGCGTCCGGTGGCTACACAAGTGGAAGATTTAATTGCAGAATGTCAAATAGAATCGGCCCATGGGCATAGAGTTTTAGTGACGACTTTGACCAAAAAAATGGCCGAAGATTTAACGGATTACCTCAATGAAAACGGGGTGAAGGCCAAATATATGCATTCGGACATTGATACGCTGGAACGGATTCAAATTATTCGGTCTTTACGGTTGGGAGAATTTGATGTCTTGGTTGGTATTAATTTATTACGGGAAGGTTTGGATATTCCCGAGGTTGCTTTGGTGGCGATTTTAGATGCTGATAAGGAAGGTTTTTTGCGTTCGGCGACCTCTTTGATTCAAACAATTGGGCGGGCGGCCAGAAATGCAGAGGGACGAGTAATTCTGTATGCTGATAAGATAACACAATCTTTGGAATACGCTTTGGGTGAAACAAAACGTCGTCGTGAAAAACAAATAGCGTTTAATAAGAAACATCATATTATTCCAAAGGGCATTCAAAAAGCCATTCCGGACCTTATCAAAGACTTTAATGATTTAACGGGAACTAAGGTTGAAAAATTTGATACTTTACCTGATTCTGTGGAAGAATTAAAAAAGCAAATGTTACAGGCGGCGGAAGATTTGAATTTTGAAAAAGCGGCCGAGTTACGGGATAAAATTAAAAAGTTGGAAAGTTTAACTTTAAGTGAATGGGAATAATTTACTTGACATTTGATTATAAAAGTGTTTTAGTAATTAAAAAGGGAGTTTGTTATGTCGCCATTACCATATTCCAATCTTAAAAATCATTTTTGGTGCACCGCATTGTTGGCGGGTGTTGTGATGGGGGCTTTATTATGTTCCCATACGGTTTTTGCCTTAAGCGGTGTGGGAATTGGACACAAAACAAAATCACGCAATTCAAATGGTGTGAAGGCCATCAGTGCCTATGTTTGTTCAACATTGGATTGCAGTCAATCTGATATTCATGAGGTGACCGTTTGTTCAACGGATGGCCATATGGAATATGGTATTTGTCGCTGTGATAGTGGTTATGAGGGAAATGGGAGAACATGCACAAAATGTGCTGTTGGAACTGTTTGTCAATGTGCATCGGGACAAAAATGGGATGGCACTTCTTGTGTGGAATGTTTAAGTAATGACGAATGTTCCGGTGGTCAGGTCTGTTCGGATGGCTCCTGCACTGATTGTGCTTCGGGTGAGGCCTGCCAATGTACCGATGGTCAAAAATGGAATGGAACGGACTGTGTGGAATGCTTGGATAATGCCCATTGTTCGAATAATCAAGTTTGTCAAGATGGGGCTTGCGTGGCGTGTGAAGTGGGTGACAGTTGTCAATGTGCATCCGAACAAAAATGGGATGGCACTTCCTGCGTGGAATGTTTAAGTAATGATGATTGTTCATCCGATTATTTATGTGAAGGGAATGTTTGTGTTCCCTTTACGGCCACTGATTGTAATACAGATATCACTTGTCAAGATGGGGCAACCTGTGTGAATGGTATGTGTGTATGTGCAGGAACCGATTTTTATACCATAGGTTCGGATAATCCACAATGTGTTACTTTGGAAAGTGGCTGTCGTGATAATTCGGATTGCGGTGAAAATGAGTATTGTGTTATCCAATATACAGAATTAAATCAACCGATAAAAGGTGTATGTACCCCATTGGATGAGGCAATTCCTTACAATGGTTATTTAGTGTCAAAAAATATAATGGGATGGTATGCCGCATTGAATTGGTGTAAGGCCCATCATAAAAATATGATTTCCATGACTTCAATGGATTCTTTATTTGATGAGGGGGATTTTGCCAAATATCGTTTCTGTTTTGGAAAAGCGGAATATAAATGCACAACGTTTAACGTGCCAGAACAGCTCAAAGAAGATTTCTATTTTTGGTCTAAATCACAGAATAATCATCCTTTTGGTGTGTTTGCAAATGATGAATTTTTGGTGGATTATTCGGCCTATCCGCATGCATTCTTGGAATTTTACGCTTTGTGTGAATAATACAAAACACCATCCTGAACGGGTGGTGCTTTTTTAATATTAAACATCTAAATTTTCAACAAATTTTGCGTGTTCTTGAATAAATTGAAAACGATATTCCGGTTTATTCCCCATTAAACGACCGACAATATCGGCGGTATAGTTGGCATTTTCTTGTTCTTCCTCATTACTGGAATTTTTATTGGGAATTAATACCTTTAATAAAGTGCGTTTATTTGGATCCATGGTTGTCTCTTTTAATTGAGCAGGGGGCATTTCACCCAGCCCTTTAAATCTGGAAACTTCCACATTTTTACCCTTAAATGTTGTGGCGAGTAATTTATCTTTTTCTGCATCATCTTGGGCATAGACGGATTTTCCCCCCATTGTCAGCCGATAAAGCGGGGGTAATGCCAAATATAAATGCCCGTTTTCAATGAGTTGAGGCATTTCTTGATAGAAAAAACTCATCAACAAGCTGGCAATATGGGCGCCATCTACATCGGCATCTGTCATGACAATGACTTTATCATAACGCAGTTTACTTTCATCGTATTTATCCCGATGCCCGCAGCCAAGCGCCTCGATCATATCATTAATTTCTTCGTTGGCATGAATCTTATCACTGCTGGCCGAAATGACGTTGAGGATTTTTCCTCGTAAAGGTAAAATGGCTTGATGGGTTCGATCTCTGGCTTGTTTGGCAGATCCTCCGGCCGAATCTCCCTCAACCAAAAACAGTTCTGTTCCCTCAACAGATTTATGGGAACAATCGGCTAATTTTCCGGGCAATCGTAACTTTTTAGTTGCACTGGCACGTTGTGTTTCAATGGCTTTTTTATGACGTTTCCGTTCTTCGGATCTTTCAATAATCCATTCTAAAAGGGCATTGGCTGATTTTGTATCCCGACTGAGCCAATGATCAAAAGGATCCTTTATGGCATTTTCAACCAAACGGGTGGCACTGGTTGTAACCAAACGTTCCTTTGTTTGTCCTTGAAATTGGGGATCTCGAATGAATACGGAAATCATCACACCGGCTGTGTTAAAAATATCATCAGATGTAATTTCACCGGCTCGTTTATTTCCGATCATATCTGCAAATGCCTTTAATCCACGGGTTAAACACCCTTTCATTCCGGCTGTGTGGGTTCCCCCTAAAGGCGTTGGAACCGTATTACAATAAGAGTATTCAAAAGCTTCACCAAAGTCGTTTGGCCAACAAACAGCCCATTCAACGGCCCCTTGATTATCGGGAAATTCAACCCGACCGGTAAAGGGCTTTAAGGTCGTCATAGACCTGTCTTTAACCAAAAAGTCTAAATAATCAGCAACTCCATTTGGAAATTTTAAAATTTGTTCAACGGGGGTTTTGTCTTCCCCTTGAATTAATTCAGGGGCGCAAGACCAACGCACTTCTACACCCCGAAATAAAAAGGCCTTTTGACGTGCCATACGAAAAAGTGTCGCCGGTTTAAAATGAATTGTATCACCAAAAATTTCCGTATCGGGCAGAAAACGCACACTGGTGCCACGCCGGTTGCTGACAGTACCCAGACATTCCACCGGAGCAACAGGTTTACCTTGATGATATTCTTGACGATAAAGTTTTTTATCTTTCGCAACTTCAATAATTAAGTGACTGGACAGGGCATTAACAGCCGATAATCCGACGCCATGTAATCCACCGGAGACGTTATAGGCCCCTCCCCCGAATTTACCCCCTGAATGTAAGGTGGTGGTAATAATTTCCAAGGCGGATTTGTCGGGGAATTTAGGGTGGGGATCAACGGGGATACCTCGTCCATTATCAATGACTGTGACATATCCCTCTTTATCTAAATTGACCTGAATGTTGGTTGCATAACCGGCAACGGCTTCATCCATCGCATTATCAATAATTTCGGCAACCAAGTGATGGTATGCTTTTTCATCAATACCACCGATATACATTCCGGGACGTTTACGAACGGGTTCCAACCCCTCCAAAACTTCAATATCTTTGGCGGAATAGGTGTCCTTATTTGTATTGGCCTCAAATAAATCAGTCATAGGTTATCTCCTTATCGTGGAATCTTGACCACCGGCGTTATATTTACCGAAGTTTTCAGCTAATTCCGTCCAAATCGGCTTTTGTTTTCCACCTAATTCTGTTTCCGAACCTTGATAAGAAACAGATTGCATATCCTCTTGAGTCAAATGGGCAATTCTTTTAACTTGATTATTGGAATCAAAAACATAGACGAAAACTTCCTGTGATGTGATTTTGGGGTTAAAGAACATACGACTTTCCTTTTGTGTTTGGGCATAGATAAATAGATTTTCCACCCCTTCCACTTTGTCGGATATATAATTTGGTGTTCCCAAAACACGAATGACTTTTTCTTGTGTATCGCCGACTTGAATACTCTTTAAACGTTTTAATTCGGGCAAATCCCCACTTTGATAGGTTTCCAACCCGCACGCCCCCAGAACTACACATAAAATTAAAATAAGTTTCTTGAACATCGGACTCCTTTTTGTTATAATGCTCTATCATATAAAAAAGAAAGGCATTCGTCAATGAAAAAATCAGTTTCTGAAACAAAAAATTCCTATTCGGTTGTGGCATCAACCATTACGGCGACACCTGTAGCATACACATTTATTTTTACTCAGGATGAATGTCAGGCCTTGGCCGATCGTTTTGAAGTTCCAAAAGTCTTGTCTTTTCATGCAGATCTCACACTGTTTAGGGATGAATTTGTCCATGTTCGGGGAAAAATTGATGCTCAGATGATTCGTCAAAGTGTTATTTCTTTGGATGAATTTCAACAAAATAAAACAGATGAATTTGAGGTTTTATATTCTGAAAATCCCCCTGAAAAATCCGAGGAAATTATTGATAAAATTGACAAAGGTCGTATTGATTTAAAAATGATATTATTTGAACAATTTGGTTTGGCGTTGGAACCTTTTCCGAAAAAACCGGAAGAAGAGGGTGGTTTTATTTATCAAGAAGAAAATACCGAAACAACCAATCCGTTTCAACAGTTGAAAAAAATCATAAAATAATACTGGACAAGATAAAAAAAAACTGCTAGTTTGTGTGATACCACATTAAAGGAGAAAACTATGGATGAATTTGAAAAAATTCGTGCTTTTTCTGAGGAAATGAGCCGTAAAACAGAGCAAGCCGTTGCTAATGAACAGGCCGAAATTGATGGAACACAGCAGTCTTCGTCATCCTCGGAGGATAATCCGAATTTTTTGGAAGAATGGACTTCACAATCTGATACCCAACACGTGTCCGGGAAATCTTTATCTAAAACCTTTTGGTTGGTCTTAAGTTTAACTTTATTGGTTTTGGTCGGATTGATAGTGGTGTTTTGGTTGTTGTTAAAAACGCCAATGGAAAAGGGGGAAATTGTGAGTATTCCGCCGACTCCTAATCCCGTTAAAGTAAAACCGGAAAATCCGGGTGGAATGGTGATTCCTGATCAAGATAAAGAAATCTATTCTCGTTTAACGAAAAATACGGCTCCTGTTAAGGTTGCACGTTTGTTTGATGAAGAGGAGGAACAACCTGTGTTGCCCCCTGTTGTCGTTCCGGATGAAGAACCAACGATCCCAGAGGTGTTACCTGATGTTATAGAAGAGGTGGTTGTAGAAGAACCCGTACCGGTTGTGCAGGAAGAAAAACCCATTGTTTCGGTTGTTCAACCCGTTGTTCCAAAAGAAACAACAGCACCAAAGGTGAAAAAAGACAAGGCAACTCAATCGGCTAAGAAAAAGAAGACAGAAAAGAAAGCAGCAGAAACATGGCAAGTCCAACTGTTTTCTTCCTCGGATAAAAAGAAAGTGGAAAGTACTTGGAAAGATATTTTGACCAAACATAAAAGTTTATTGTCCAATATGCCGATGACAATTGAACAGGCCGAAATTTCAGGTAAAGGAACGTTCTATCGTTTGAAAGTGGGGCAATTCCCCAGTAAAACGAGGGCCTCTAATTTGTGCACCAAACTTAAAAAACAAAAACAGGATTGCATTGCCGTAAAGTAGAACGATGACACAAATTTATACTTTGACGACTTGGATTATTCCTTTATTATTGTGTATCATTTTACATGAAGTGGCCCATGGCTTTGTTGCCCTAAAATGTGGTGATAGAACAGCATGGTTGATGGGGCGATTAAACCTGAATCCTTTGCGTCATTTTGATCCGATTGGCAGTGCTTTGTTTCCGGGATTGTTATGGCTCTTTGGTTCACCGATGTTATTTGGTTGGGCAAAACCCGTGCCGGTTGATTTTTATCAATTGAATCATCCAAAGCGTGATATGGGGTTTGTGGCTTTGGCTGGTCCGTTGGCAAATATTTTATTGGCAATTATATTTGTTTTGATTGGACGTTTTGTCCTGTTGGTTTTTCCACAGTCGTGGCATATGACAGAATGGTTGATTGCCAATATCCGCAATGGTATTACTTTTTCTGTTGTGTTGGCATGCTTTAATTTGATTCCTATTTTACCAATGGACGGGGGACGTCTTTTATGTTCCCTTTTACCTAAAGAGTTATCAAAAAAATATGCCCAAACAGAAAAATATGGACTTTTGGTCTTATTTGGTGTATTATTTGTTCTACCAGCAGTCGGAGTGGATATTGTAGGATGGTTTATTCAAACCCTTTATCCTATTTTTATGCGCTTAATTGGTTTATTTTTATAAGGAGTTATTATGATAGATATTAAACTTATTCGTGAAAATCCGGACTTAGTTCGTGCAAATATTAAAAAGAAATTTCAAGATAAAAAGTTACCCTTGGTAGATGAGGTGATTGATTTGGATAAAAAGAATCGTGCCGCCATTACTGAGGTGGAAGCATTACGGGCTCGGCGCACGAAAATATCCAAGGAAATAGGTGCTCTGATGGGGCAAGGTAAAAAAGATGAAGCCGAAAAAATCAAACAAGAAAGCCAACAAATCGGTCAAAAAATCGTGGAATTAGAAGCGGCTCAGGAAAAATTTCAAGAGGAAATCAAAACTCGTATGATGGTCATTCCCAACATTATTGATGATTCTGTGCCTGTGGGAAAAGATGATACGGAAAACGTTGAAATTGAACGCTTTGGTGAACCTAAGGTGCCTGATTTTGAAATCCCTTATCATACGGATATTATGGAATCTTTGGCGGGGATTGATTTGGACAGCGCTCGTCGTGTGGCGGGAAATGGTTTCTATTACTTAAAGGGGGATATTGCTCGGTTGCATTCGGCCATTTTATCCTATGCTCGTGACTTTATGATTGGTCGTGGTTTTACATATTATATTCCTCCCTTTATGATTCGTTCTCAAGTTGTAACGGGGGTGATGAGTTTTGCCGAAATGGATGCGATGATGTATAAGATTGAAGGTGAAGATTTATATTTGATCGGAACTTCGGAACATTCCATGATTGGTAAGTTTATTGACCAAATTATTCCGGAGGAAGAACTCCCCTATACTTTGACCAGTTACTCGCCTTGCTTTAGAAAAGAAAAAGGGGCCCATGGGATAGAGGAACGTGGTGTCTATCGTATTCACCAATTTGAAAAACAGGAAATGATTGTAGTGTGTAAGCCGGAAGATCATATGACTTGGTATAATAAGTTATGGCAAAATACGGTAGATTTCTTCCGGACAATGGATATTCCGGTTCGCACATTGGAATGTTGTTCGGGTGATTTGGCAGATTTAAAGGTCAAATCTTGTGATGTGGAGGCATGGTCTCCCCGTCAAAAGAAATACTTTGAGGTGGGCTCGTGTTCTACTTTGGGTGATGCCCAGGCCCGCCGTTTGAAAATTCGTGTGGCCGGTAAGGATGGTAAGAAGTATTATGCTTATACCCTTAACAATACGGTGGTGGCCCCCCCAAGAATGTTGATTGCCTTTTTGGAAAATAATTTACAGGCAGACGGTTCTGTTTTGATTCCTAAGGCCTTACGGGCTTATATGGGTGGTCAAGAAAAAATTGTTCCGAAAAAATAGCCATAAAATTCCACCGGCGTGAGCCGGTGGATTTTTTATCCAATCAATTTTAAAATTTCATGATAAGTTGTATTTAAAAATTGTTGACATTGGGGAAGATAAAGGTTTGTCCATAAACCCATTTTACTCCATCCTCCCAGAGCGAAAGCCCATAAATATCCGCAAAAAAGGAAGTTGATTCCCGGTAAAAATAAACAACAAAACAGGTATCCTGCTTTTTTAAAGTCGGTTTGTTTGCTGTGGATTTGGGTCAGGTTGGATAAAATTGTATATCCCACCAATGCACCATAACTGATTAAATACCAATGGGGCATGGCTGTTTTTTGATTAAAAAAGAATATCACACACATCCATAGAATAGGAAAGGTCGGGAAAAAATAAGGTGCAACTGTGATGAGCCAGTTTCCTTTTCCTCTATAGGAAAAAGATCCCCCGACATCTTGTTCTATTTTCATTCCCACTGGTTTATGCCAAGTTAACAGTGCGGCCAACATATGGGTGGCTTCATGTGCAAAAATAGTCAAAACACTGCCATTGAGGGCACAAATCATAGTCCAAAAGAAAATACATCCCCCAATCGGTGCGATAAAATACAACAACAGAGAAGTATCAAAGGTTTGATGCATGAAAATGACCAAACTTTGTAATAGTGGATAACAAAAAACAGCGAATAAGATGGCTATGGGGTACTTAATGATTTTTAAAATCATATTGATAAGATTTTGCATTTTTTATTCCTCTATGCTAGAATACACCTAATTGAATTAAAAAGAAAGGATTTTTATGTTATTGGGTATTGTCTTGGGATTGTTGGTGGTTGTTTTTGTGTTTTGTGTGATTGTTTTGGTAAAACTTTCACATATAAAGTCCAATCATCCGACAACAGATTTGGAACGTTTGGAACGGATGATGCATACAGATGCCAAAGATTTACGTCAAGAATTGGGACAAAATTTAATGAACTTTAATGAGGCAATTCGTAAAGTATTAGAGGACCGTTTGGAATCCATGCGTTCTACCGTGGATGAAAAATTACAAGGGACATTGAATAAACGAATCAGTGAGTCTTTTGCCTTAGTATCTGATCGTTTGGAACAGGTGCATAAGGGATTGGGTGAAATGCAAACTTTAGCCACAGATGTGGGGGGATTGAAACGTGTCTTATCCAACGTCAAAACTCGTGGCACGTGGGGCGAAGTTCAATTAGGGGCTTTATTGGAACAAATTTTGACGACCGATCAGTTTATTAAAAATGCCCATATTAAAGAAGATAGTGAAGTGGTGGAATTTGCTGTGAAATTACCCGATGGTAATGTGTTGATTCCCATTGATTCCAAGTTTCCGATTGAAGATTATGAACGTTTGATTCAGGCATCAGACTCTGGAAACGCCCAAATGGTTGAGGTGGCCGCAACCGAGTTAGAAAAACAAATTAAAACACAGGCAAAAAAAATTGCCGATAAATATATTTTTCCACCGAAAACAACGGATTTTGCCATTTTATTTTTACCCACCGAAAGTTTGTATGCCGAAGTTATGAAGCGTCCGGGATTGGTGACAGAACTACAACATAAATACCGTATTTGTGTGGCTGGCCCCAGTACTTTGGGGGCCTTTCTCAACAGTTTGCAAATGGGATTCAAAACATTGGCAATCCAAAAACGGTCAGGAGAAGTTTGGCGTGTTTTGAATGAGGTCAAAACAGAATTTGAAAAATATGCCACTTGGGTGGAAAAAGTCAAAAAGAACGTGGAACAAACAGCCAAAACACTGGATGAAGCAGAAACCAGAACCCGTTCTGTGAATCGGAAACTGCGTGGGGTGGAAAATTATTTAAGTGCAATTCCCGATAACAAATTGACCAACACCCCGCAAGAGTTAATTAATAAATCATCTTAAACTGTTGAAGGTATGACAAGCGGGACAACATCCGTGCCATGAAGGAAATTTTGCACCACATTCTTCACAAGTCCATATGTTTTCTTCTTCAATTTGATTGGCTTTTACTTCCCATTCTTTTGCTTGCTCTTCGTGATGCCAAGCATCCCTTTCAATTTTTGCCATCATTTTGGCCACTGTTTGGGTTAAACTACGACTTTGCAGGTATTCATCCAAGGGGACTTTTGCTTTGACTGGTTCTTGATGGGTTAAATAAATATCTGCCATTGCCAACAAAGACAAAGCATGATGGGCGTTATTATGTACCAAATCTTTAATTTGATGAATTTGTTGTTTGGGTTTGAGTGCCTCGTTGATTTTTTTCAAAGTGAGGTAGATTTCCCAATTCGGAACAACTGTCCATGCTTTTTGTAAAATCCTTAATGCTTTCTTTGGGTTTGCTTTGGCCCAAGCAATTGCAATGGCGGGATGTTCGCTATCCAATTTATACGCTTCTTTAATTTTACCCATTAATAACAACAATCCCGCTTGATTTGATTGATAATCCTTTTGATTGAGCACAGACTTTAATTCCTTTAATTTTGTGAGTGCTTTTTCCCAATCATTTTCTTGGACAGCCATCTGGAATAACGCCTGTTTCGCCCAGGTTGTTTTTAATTGCTGGGGAGAAAGAGAATTTAATAATTGATACATCTTTTGATAATCCCCTTCGGAATCGGCATAACGGAACAATCCCCGAATGCCCCCCAGAACAGTTTGGGGAAAAGTCGTTAACATTTGATAGTTTTCCTTTGTTGGAAAAAGAAGTGTTTGAATTTCCCAATATAAAGGATCCTCTGTTGTAAAAAACTTTTTACTTTCATTTGAGAGGCGTTCAAAGTTTTCGACATTTTGATTAATCAGTGCTTGAAAAACAGTTTCAATAAAACTTTTTCGTTTGTCTTCTTTCTTTTGTTTCATTTTACGATTGAAACCAAAGACAATCTTAAAGGGACTGAGCAATAAACGAAAGAGAAAAATCCCCAAGAAAAAGCATGCCAACCATGTAAAGACAGAGGCATAAAAACGATAATGAGTGATTTCAACGGTGGCAAAGGTATCGGATTGTTGAATGCCAAGACCCATGGCTGTTAAACATAAAATTAAAATTAATAATTTAATCATTTGTTATCTCCTCCACAGTATTTTGTTCCAATAAATTTTGTATTTTGATCAGTTTTTCCGTTTCCAATAAAGTATTATGTAAATCTAATTGCATATTGGCATCTTGTATATTTGTCATTAGATTTAATACTTTTTGGGGTTGGCGGTTCAAAATGGCTGTTTCAATTTGATCCAATGTTCCGTGAATATCCGAATTTTTGTTTTGTGTATTATGCATATCAAATAATAAATACGGAATGACCTTCAGGTATTTTAGGTATTTTGATTTTTCCTTCATTGTTGTTTGAATCAGTAATGTTTTTTTGTCTTCTCGGAAGGTATGTAACCATTGTCCCCAGATTTTTTGATTTTGACAGGCAGAGCGAATAAAATCAATTTGAGTTGAATTTTGGGTGATAAATTGATCCGTAGTTAAACACTTTTTCCCCGTGATGAAGTCTTGCCATGTATAGAGTGTGTCTGGTAATGCAGATGGAACAACTTCTTGCTTTTTTTCTTCCGATGGGAGAACTTTTTTCACTTCAGGTTTTGTTGCAATTGTTTTTTCTGCTGATTGCCCCTCTTGTGTTGTTGAGACAATAGGTTGATCTTCTGAAACTTCTGCTTTCGGTTGCGAATTTTCAGTGATGACATCGGGGTTTACAGATGGCGTTGGAACCGGTTTCGTATCAGATTGACTCTTTTTTGTTTTTTGAATCTGTGTTTTCAGGTAGTCTGTCCAATTTGTCTGTGGATTCATTTGATTGAAATACCACACACCGGCTAATCCCAGTCCTGCAATAATGAATAAGATGAACAACAGTTTAAAAAACGGAAATCCTTTTTTTTCTTCTGTCATATTCCTCCCCCTTTGTTTTTCTATTCTTCTTTATAGGTAATAAAGTGTTTCTTTATGGCCTCATGATTAATCGTAATTGGAAAATATTCTTGATAGTTTTGTTGAACTGCCAATTCCAAATCATTGGCAAAAATGTTAATTGCTTCGGATTTTTCTTTGGCAGAAGCATCTTTTTTCTCCCTTAAAACAGAATCAACAACAATAAACACATTGCCATTATTTAAAGGATATAATTGGGCATTTGCTTGACCTGTCTTTTGGGCAAAAATCTGTTGAATAATATTCTTGAATGGAGATTCCTGTGTGAAACGGTCCAAAGTGATAGATTTTGGGGCGTATTTTCCCCACCCTTTATTGTCAGACAAAGATTGCATAATTTTTTGACTGATGATCGGTAATTGATCTTTTTGTTGTTCTTGTTTATATAATTTTTCCACATCTTGTTTAACTGTTTCAAAAGGTTTGTAGGCCACAGGAATAATATCAATGACTTCGGCTACAATAAAACCATTTTCGTAATCTAAAACAGCGGTTGCTTCGTTAGCAGATAAAACAAAGGCCTCTTGTAACAAAGTATTATCCTTTAATCTCTTATCGGCCAACGAACCTTGTTTATTCTTACCTCCGATATCCACGGTTAGTTCTGTGGGGACAGACAAATTCAGTTTTTGACTGGCCTGGGCCAGAGAAGTTCCGGCTCCCAATAAATCCTCCAAATTTTGAACAGTTTTATACATTTTATCATAGGCATCCTCTCCCTTGAAATCAGAAGGAAGAATTGTCATGACGTGTAATTTACGATATTCTGGGGTCATAAAGTTTTCTTGATAGGCCTCATAATATTCTTTTAACTCTGCGGTTGTGGGGGTTGTAACGGGAATATCACTCTGCTTTAAAACGAAATATGACACTTTCCGCTTTTCTTTTTGGGTCGCAGCAACGATATTCATTAAGGTTTGATTTTGTGGAACAGATTTCAATAAGGCATTGGATAAATGTTGTTTGGCCAATTCTGTTTTTAGTTTTTCAGCCAATTGAACTTGGTTCATTTTTAACTGTCCTAAATAGGCATAAAACAGGTTGTTATCAAAATTACCCAGATTGTCTTGGAAAAGGGGATTTCTTTCCACATATTTCCGAACAGCAGCATCTGAAGCAATCAGTCCGACCTTATCATGAATTTGATTTTCCAAACTATCTGTAACAGTTTTTTGAACCACTTGCTCTAATAAGCCGTTTTCAATCGCTTGTTTGTTGGATAAGTAGGTGCCCATGATTTGAGCCAATTGATTCTTCTCTGATTCAAAAACCTGATTCAGGACATTCAAAGAGATGGTTTGTCTGCCTACTTTTGCGGCAATATGGCTGCTCCCTGAGGTAATTGACAATCCCCCAAGTCCCCAAAAGGCCATCATGCTGATGGCTAAGACAGCACAAATGATTTTGGCAATCCAACTGTTCCCCAACTTATTAAAAAAAGCAATCATCCGAATATCCTTTCTTTTTGGATAAGTTTAGACAAAAATTCTGTGAAAAGCAAGTCTTTTTTATTTTTCTTGATTTTTTGATAAAGGTGTGATATTTAAGGACTGATATTAAGGGGATAGTATGCAACACTTATCAAAGCAAACAATGGAACAATTATCCACGGGGCAACTGGGGGGCGATCCTTTTTCGGTCTTAGGAATGCATGAAGCCAGTGATAAAAAGGGGTTGGTTATTCGCACTGTGCAACCTCAAGCCAAAGCAGTGGAAGTGGTTTTACCCCATGAAAAACGCTGGATTTTGATGGATCATGTGGGGCAGGGTATTTTTCAGGCCCACTTCCCAAATCAAACCGATTTTTTCCCATATCATTATAAAATTACCCTGTATAATGATGAAACATATGAAACAGAGGATCCCTATAGGTTTTTACCTGTCCTTTCCGAGTTGGACCTGTATTTGTATAACCGGGGTGAACATTGGAATATTTATGAAAAATTGGGGGCACACCTGATGACACATCAAGGGGTGGCTGGAGTTTCTTTTGCTGTGTGGGCCCCGAATGCTTCTCGGGTCAGTGTTGTGGGTAATTTTAACGGTTGGGATGGGCGACGGCATTTAATGCGTCCGAGAGGGGCCAGTGGAATTTGGGAAATTTTTATTCCTGGTTTGCACGAATGGGATATTTACAAGTATGAATTGTTGGATAAATATGGAAAACTTTTACCTCTTAAGGCCGATCCTTTTGCTTTTGTTAGTGAAGTGCGCCCGAAAAGTGGCAGTTTGGTGTATGATAATACCACCTATCAATGGCAAGATGATGTCTGGATGAGCCAACGTAAATCCCAATCAGATTGGAGAACCCGCCCCATTTCTATTTATGAGGTTCATTTGGGATCTTGGCGACGGCAAGAAAATAATAATTATATGACCTATTTGGAGATGGCTCGTAAATTACCGGAGTATCTCAAGAATATGGGTTATACTCATGTGGAATTTTTACCCGTTTCAGAACACCCCTTTGATGGCAGTTGGGGGTATCAGGTGATTGGGATGTATGCCCCCAGCAGTCGTTATGGAACACCGGGGGATTTTAAATATTTAATTGATTGCCTGCATCAAGCGGGAATAGGGGTGATTATTGATTGGGTGCCGGCACATTTTCCAAAGGATGCCTTTGGCTTGGCAAGCTTTGACGGAACGTGCCTGTATGAGCACAAGGATCCGCGTCAGGGCACGCATCCGCATTGGGGGACGCTGATTTACAACTATGGCAGGCCGCAGGTTTCGAACTTCCTTATTGCCAATGCGATGTACTGGGCAGAGGAATTTCATGTGGACGGTATCCGTATGGATGCGGTTGCTTCCATGCTTTATCTGGATTACGGCAAGAAGGACGGCGAATGGGTTGCCAATAAATACGGCGGCAGAGAGAATCTCGAGGCAATCGAACTGTTCCGCCATATGAACTCTATGATGAAAAAGAGAAATCCGGGTGTCCTTTTGATCGCCGAGGAATCCACGGCATGGCCGATGGTAACCGGACCGGTGGAGAGCGGCGGCCTTGGTTTTGACTACAAGTGGAACATGGGCTGGATGAATGACTTTTTGAATTACATGAAAACGGATCCGCTGTTTCGTAAGGGCAACCAGGGGGCGTTGACGTTTAGTATCATGTATGCTTACAGTGAACGGTTTATGCTGGTTTTGTCGCACGATGAGGTAGTTCACGGCAAGGGTTCC
>JAZUJZ010000047.1:0-6540 GCA_045643025.1 Alphaproteobacteria bacterium | reverse complement strand
ATGGCTACGATCCGACTTAATTAAAAGTCGTTGTAGCAAAGCATTCATTATGATCATATTGGGTTATTTATTGGGGGGATTTTTATTGGCCTTTAGTTTTGGTCGCAATACCATTGGAAATGTTTTTGGTGCGGCGATTGGAACGGGTGCCCTCGGTAAAATTTTTTGTGCTGTTTTAATGGGAATGTTTTTATTGTCGGGTGCTGTGTTCGGGGGCTCAGCCGTTTCCTCAACCTTGTATGATTTTATTTCTTTTACTCATCCGCATCAGGTTTTTGTTTTTTCATCTACCTTAGCGGGATTGATTTTTCTTTTAACACGTTTGGGATTACCTGTTTCTGTGGCTCATTTAGGAATGGGGGGACTCATCGGGTGGAATTATGCGACGGGGGCAACTGTTCGGATGCCTTTGATTAGCCCTTTATTGGGTGCTTGGTTTGTCAGTCCGATGATAGCCGCAATCATTGGGTTTTTGTTGTTCAAGACTGTGCGTTTTTTCCTTAAACGAATCCCCGTTCCTTTGCTCTATAAAGATTTAATTGTGCGGTTTAATCTGATTTGGATAGGATGTGTGATTGCTTTTACTTTGGGACAAAATAATCTGGGGCTTTTGACTGCGCCTTTTATATCTGTGTTTCCGTATGCCGTTACCTTGATTTTAAGCGTGATTTTATTGGCGGTCTTTTTGGGATGTTTAAGTGCCTCTGACTCGGTGATTAAAACATGGACAAAAGGATTATTTCCCTTGTCCTCCCTTGAGGCGATGTTGATGGGATTATCGGCGGCAGCAACACTGTTTTTATTTTCTGTTCAATTGCCTTTTATACCGGCTGTCCCTGTGTCATCGGCTGCAGCATTGATAGGCGGAATTGTTGGTATTTCATTGGCCAAAGGGGGATACGGATTACATCTTAAAACTTTATTTAAAGTGGTTATTTCTTGGTTGTGGGCACCAATTTTATCGGGCTTGCTTTGTTTTACGGTTTCCTCTATATTATCTCTATGGGAGTAAAAAACGTGTTCAGAACGACGAAATTATGGCATATTTTATTGCGAACCTTTGAAACATTGGTGGCCTTCATTGTTGTCATGATTTCATTATTGTTCTATTTATTACATGATTCTCCCTTGGATGCCCATTTTTTGTTGCCCCATATTGAGGGGAGTTTATTACCCAAAGAAGATGGATATCACTTACATGTGGATTCGGTTATGATGGGCAGTGATTTACAAAAAGAGGGATTGATTCAGGTTGAAATTAAAAACTTAAAATTGTTGCGGGCGGATGATTCTGTTTTACTGTCTGTTCCGCAGGCCAGATTTGCCTATGATTTTTGGCATCTATTGACGATGAATGCGGTGCCAAGTACGATTTTGGTTCAAAAGCCCTCCATGACTTTAGTCTTAACTGATAAAGGTGAAGTGATGATTCGGGAGGCGGAAAAATCAGTTCTTATTGAAGATAAAACATTAAAACATTTAATTGCGCAAATATTATCTTTAAAGCATATAGACGTTCATGATGCCTCACTGCGTTTGCAAGATTTAAAAACAAATAATGATTTTATTTTTTCCAAAATCAATTTGAAATTGTCCAGACGTTTTCATATGCACGAAAGGATTTCTTTTGATTCTGATTTAACTTATTCAGGGCAAACAACTCGTGTTTTGTTTAATGGCAGCATGAATCGTTTAACAAAAAATTTAGATTTTCAATCGGGTGTTTCCTCTGTTTATTTACAACCACTGGGACGCTTTATTCCCTTGTTGGATGGTTTTGATTTTCCCGTTCAATTATCTATGCGTGGGCGTGTTAATTTAAAAAGTTATAAAAAGGGGTTGGTGCCTATTATTGATAAGATTAATTTTCAAATGAAATCTTTATCCGGGGGAATTTTGAATTTACCTGCCCCTTTAACGAATGAGTATCAGATTTCCGAATTACAAATTAACGGCATGCTGACGCAACAAGCCAAGTTATTAAAAACAGATCAATCCTATTTCAAACTCACATCCGGGACCGTTGCCCATTTATCCAGCCAGACAACCGGGTTGGATGAATATCTTCAAACAGGTGATGCAACCAAACTGAATACGGAATTTCGGGCGAATATTTTGGATATTCCCACCGATCAATTGGCCCAAGTTTGGCCTTCCTCAGTGGGAACCAGTACGCACAATTGGGTGGCACATCATATTTCACAGGGGATGATTCCGCATGCTGATTTTGTATTGAAAATAACAGGCAATGAATTAACGGATGTTTTTGGGGATATTCAAGCGACGGGTTTAAGGGTGGATTATCTGCCCCCAATGCCCCCCGTAGAAGATGTTCAGGCACGTTTATATCTTTATTCAGATAAAATGAATATTGATATTCTGGGGGGACATAGCGGGTTATTAAATGTTGCGGGCAGTCAATTGTTCTTTACGGATATTGATATTGATCCAAGTTGGGCGGATATTCGGTTAAAGGTTGTTGGTCCTGTTCGGGAAATGCTGGCGTTATTAGATTCTAAACCTTTGGAGCTCATTCAATCCTATGGGGTGGATATTTCACAGAGTTTTGGGGAGGCCACCTTAAACACGCAACTTTATTTTGAATTAGATACTCAAAACTCACCGGATAAAGTTCAAGTTCAAACACAGGGTGAAATTCAAAATGCCCAATTGGTATTTCATGATTTGCCCTTTCAAATGACACAGGCCAATTTATCTTTAGAATTATCTAATGACCAAATGACCGTTGCGGGACAAACCAATATTTTTGATATTCCGTTCAAAGTGAAATGGTTGGAATATTTTAATAAAAATAAGCATTCGGAATATGAAGTTTCCGGATTATTTGATACGCAATTATTGACCCCGGTTTATTCAAATATCTCAAAGTTTATTTCTGGCCCGATTCATCTTAGCGGATCTTTATATAAAAAATCGGATACTTTAGATGGTCAAATTCAATTAAATTTAACGAATGCGTTGGTGAATTTGTATCCATTGGGGCAAAAGAAAGAAAGGGGAAAAGATTTATTACTGAACGCTTATCTTTCGCAAACGGCATCAAAGACCTATCAATTAGATATTGATTTAACGGGCTGTATGACCGGTTTGACCAATGATTTAAAGGTTCAAGGACGATTGGAATTTGGTACAAATGTCAATGTAGATTTTCCAATTATTGAAAGTTCAGAGAATCATTTACAGGTGTCCTATTCTAAAACAAAACAGGATATCAAATTCAAAATGTTGGGGAGTGTTTGGAATGCGACGGAAATTTTGAAAATGCCCTTTGATTTTATTCCAGATACCCCCGCAAATCAGGATGTTTGTAATATAGATTTGGATATTCGTATGAATCAGGTAATTTTCAATCCCAAAATTCCGATTTATAATCTTTCTGTGGCGGGACACAGACAACAAACTCAATGGGAACATTTTCATGCCCAAGCGGATATGAGTGAACCCTTTATTTTAATTTATGATGCCTCGGATCATCAATTTAAGGGGGCCTATCATGATTTTGGAAATTTGATGAAGGCCTTTAATTTAACTCAATCCATGATGCAAGGCAGTATGACTTTAACGGCAGATGTGACATCCGCTGGGGATATTATCGGTGAAATTTTAATTCAAAATTTGAAATTACAAGACCCGGGTTTTTTGACTCAAGCATTTTCAATCTTGGGGATTATGGATGCCTTTATGGGAAATGATTTAGTTTTTGATGAAGTGCGTATTCCTTTGACTCTGGACATTCGTAATAATGTTCGGATAGAACAAGGATATGCGGCCGGAACAAATTTAGGGGTTACCTTTTCCGGAGAGTGGAATGACAATTTATTGAATATTAAAGGGGCTTTGGTGCCGGCGTATGCCGTGAATAGTTTACCCGGTAAAATTCCATTATTGGGATGGTTTTTCAAAAATTCTGAAGGGGGCGGTGTATTAAGTTTACCGTTTACTGTTTCCGGAACACTAGCCGATCACAAGATTGAAATGAACCCTTTGGGAACGGTCAAAGCGGGATTTTTGGGCAATCTCTTCTAATTTTTAAACAGGTGATTGACAGTATTTCGAATTTTGCGAAAATTGAGATTATTTTCTCTTTCTTTTACATTTTTCACAGGTGCACTGAATATGACTTGTGTGACAATGGTGGTGTTCGGCTGATTGACAAGTGCTACAATTTTTATGATGGCGTTTTAGTTTATTTTTCAGCCATTGACGGGGGCCTTTAAATAACAATAAAGGGCTGAGTAAAATCGCAATACTGCAACAAAATGGACAAGGACACATTTATCTACCTCCGTTTTTTGATTGTGAAATTTGTGCTTTATAAATGTCAAAGCGATGGGCATCTAATAAAATTCCCATCTTGGCCCATTTGGCCTCTAATCTGGCCACACTTTTAGGATCTGCTACTTGTAAATAGGGCGTTCCGGCGGGGATATCTGTATGGTTATTTTTGGAAACTTTTGGACCGTTTCCTGTGCATGTAATGCCTCCCGCTTTCAATTCTTGAACAATTTTTCTGACTTCCAGGGGAGAAGTATCCCGAACAGGCCTTCTATAACCAAACCATCTGCTGACTCCATGGCGTTCACTGCCTTCAATTTTATGTAATGTGATGCCCGCCGCTGTGTACCATTCTGTTCCTTGAATTTTTGGCATGCTTTTCCTCCTGTTTTATGATCTTGTTCTGACTAATTGTTGGCGTAGATAGGCCAGTTCGCTTTCATATTGTCCATCTGCCCAATGGGAAGGGGCGAATTTTTCATGTGCGATTCTTTTGGAAATAATCATCTTGCGTATCAGTAAATGTTCCATCTTTTTGGGTCCACCCACGCGTTGAATACTCTTTTGAATCATTTGTTTCAAATTTGGAATTTGATGTTTATTTGAAGCGATAACAACTAAGGGCTTATGTTTATCGACCATTATTTTTCCTTATGGTTGATAATTTACCGACAGATTGTTTCTTGGATTTTTGGGTGTTTTTTTCTTTACGTTCATTCATTTTTTGAATTTCTCGATCAACGGCACCCATATCATTTTCAGATACCCAAGTTTTACCACCATCAAAACTGACATTCATTGGCATATTTTTCTCCTTTCTTTTTGAGAATATTTTTTATCTTCCCTTAAATCCAAAAAAACTGAAAAAAGATTTCTTAATTGGATTGGATAATACCTCTCCATCAATTTTTCCGCCATTTTGAAAAATATAGTCTTTTAATTTTTGGAGATTTTGTTTGGTATCCTCAAAATCACTTTCTTCATCCTCTATGTTTTTATTGGGCTCACGCATATAAAGAATAGTGCTTCCCTCTGGAATGTGGTCTGAGTTCAAATGAACCTCTTTTTTTTGAATTTGAATTTGGGCGTTGGCTAATTCTTTGGTGAGTTGTTGTCGTTTTTCAGAATCATTCACCACAAGGCAGAGTTCCTTGACATCTACTCCTCCAGAAAAACGACCAGAACTATGCATGAGCACATTCATAAAAGTTTTCCGCCAATACCAAGTCGTTCCTTGAATCAGGGATTTATTCTCCATCTTGTTCCCCTTCAACTGGTTGTGTCGGTTCTGTGGGTATTTCCTCTGATTCTTCTTCCATGTGCGGCACGTTTGTGGCAGATACGACTTTATCTTTACCATCCAAACGGAAGACAATGACCCCCATCGTGGCACGTCCCGCAATACGAATATCGCCCACACGTGTGCGAATGAGTTGGCCGCCGTCGGTGACCAACATCAAGTCATCATCTTTTTGAACAGGCATTGAGGCCACCACATGTGCGGCACGTTTGCCTTCATCGGTTTTGATATTTGTCACACCCTGTGTTCCGCGGGAAGTAATACGATATTCATAGGCACTGGTGCGTTTACCATAACCGGCCGAAGTCAAAGTTAAAATAAATTCTTCATCTGCGGCCATTTTTTCAAATTCTTCGGGTGTTAAAATCGTATTTGTTGTGCTTTCCACTTCCACTTTGTCATCTTCGGTGGCCAGACCTTCAGCACGACGGCGTGCAGCGGCCTCTTTCAGATAGGCATCACGCTTGTCAATATCGGCTTTGGCGTGTTTTAACACAGACATAGACATCACTTCATCATCACCCACCAATTTCATACCACGGACACCGGTTGAAGCCCGTGAAGCAAAAACACGGACATCATCCACAGGGAATCGCACGCATTTACCGTTTTTGGCGGACAGCAGAATGTCTTGGTTATCATCGCAAATGGCAACGCCAACCAATTTATCGCCTTCGTCTAATTTCATGGCAATCTTACCATATTTATTGTCACGCCAGCAATCGGAAAGTTTATTACGGCGGACAGTTCCTTTGCTGGTCGCAAACATAACGGCCAGCTTATCGCATTCTTCCTCAGTTTCTGGGAGAGTCATAATCGTTGAAATTGTTTCGCCCTGTTGTAAAGGCAGAATGTTAATCAATGCTTTTCCCAAACTTTGGGGTGTTAGCTCTGGCAGTCGATAAGTCTTTAACTTATACACAATACCACGGGTTGAGAAGAAT
>JAZUJZ010000046.1:0-13180 GCA_045643025.1 Alphaproteobacteria bacterium | reverse complement strand
CACACTCATCAGGTAAATTCCTCTTCAGTGCTCGTATTATTCCGTATCGCGGTTCTTGGATTGATTTTGAATTTGATGCTAAAGACTTGGTTGATGTGCGTATCGATCGTCGTCGGAAATTACCCGTCACAACGTTATTGTATGCTTTAGACAGTGATTATACCGAACAAAAGCGTTTAGAGGCCCAAAAAGCCGGTAAATCTGTTGATCCGACAGATGTTGTGGGAATGAGTAAAGAAGAAATCTTAAATTATTTCTATGAAACAACCACATTTACTCGGGATAAAAAAGGTTGGAAAACGGCCTATAATGCCAATCGGATGAAGGGGGCAAAACTCCTGTATGATTTGGTGGACGCTCAAAGTGGTGAAGTTGTGGTGCCAAAGGGTGAAAAATTGGCCCCGGCTAAAGCTAAAAAATTGGAAAAAGATGGATTAAAAGAAATTCGTGTGAATGAAGAAGATTTGATGGGGCGCTTTATTGCACGGGATATGATTGATGAAAAAACAGGTGAAGTTTTATTAGAGGCCGGTGATGAACTTTCCGAAGATGACTTTAAAAAATTACAAGAATTAAAGGTAAAAGAACTCCCTATCTTGTTTATTGATGGTGTGAATGTTGGTCCCTATATTCGTAATACATTGGTGGCTGATAAATCTACAACACGTGAAGAAGCATTAATTGAAATTTATAAGATTATGCATCCGGGTGAATTGCCTGTGGTGGAAACGGCTGATACTAATTTCAGAACTTTATTCTTTGACAGTGAACGCTATGATTTATCTACGGTAGGTCGTGTGAAAATGAATATGCGTTTGGGCTTTACAAACGAAGAAGTTTCACCGGATGTTCGTGTTTTAAGAAAAGCAGATATTTTAAAAATTATTAAGACATTAGTGGAAATCAAAGATGGCCACGGTGAAATTGATGATATTGATAACTTGGGAAATCGTCGTGTGCGCCCTGTGGGTGAATTGATGGAAAACCAATATCGTATCGGTTTGCTCCGTTTGGAAAGAATTATTCGTGAACATATGACTTCGGCCGAAATTGATAATGTGATGCCATCTGATTTAGTGAATGCAAAACCTTTGGCAACGGCTGTGCGTGAATTTTTTGCCTCCAGTCAGTTAAGTCAGTTTATGGATCAAAACAATCCCTTATCCGAAATTACACATAAACGTCGTTTATCGGCTTTGGGGCCTGGTGGTTTGACACGGGATCGTGCGGGAATGGAAGTCCGTGACGTGCATCCGACTCATTATGGTCGTATTTGCCCGATTGAATCTCCTGAAGGTCCGAATATCGGGTTAATTAACTCTTTGGCCACTTTTGCCCGTGTAAATGATTATGGTTTTATTGAAACACCATATCGTAAAGTAGTGGATAAAAAGGTGACCGATGAAGTGATTTATATGTCGGCGATGGAAGAGGCACGTCATACGATTGCTCAAGCGAATTCTGAATTGGATGATAAAGGTCATTTAGTGGGTGAATTTGTAACGGCTCGTCAAGCCGGTGAAGTCGTGCAAGCCAAACCGGAAGAAGTGGATTTAATGGATGTTTCGCCTCGTCAAGTTGTGTCTGTGGCGGCGGGTTTAATTCCTTTCTTGGAAAACGATGACGCAAACCGTGCTTTGATGGGGTCGAACATGCAGAAACAAGCTGTTCCTTTACTCAAAAACGAATCCCCATTGGTTGGAACAGGGATGGAACGTGTTGTGGCAAAAGATTCAAAGGCCGCTGTATCCGCATTGAGAACAGGTATTGTTCAATCTGTGGATTCTGCCCGTATTGTGATTCGTGCCACGGAAGATTTGTCTGCAACTGCTTCAGGTGTGGATATTTACAATTTGGAAAAATTCCAACGTTCTAACACGGGAACTTGTATGACTCAAAAGCCTTTGGTTCAGGTGGGCGATAAAGTTGAAAAAGGCGATTTAATTGCCGATGGTCCTTGTACAGAAATGGGTGAATTGGCTTTGGGTCGTAATATTTTGGTCGCTTTTGTGCCTTGGAATGGTTATAACTACGAAGACTCTATTTTGGTCAGTGAACGGATTGCCCGTGATGATGTCTTTACTTCTATCCACTTGGAAGAATTAGAAGTCACGGCCCGTGATACAAAGTTGGGTCAAGAAGAAGTGACACGTGATATTCCAAATGTCGGTGAAGAGGGTTTACGCAACTTGGATGAAACCGGTGTGATTTACATTGGTGCCGAAGTGAAGGCCGGCGATATTTTGGTGGGAAAAGTGACACCAAAGGGTGAAACAGTGATGACACCGGAAGAAAAACTCTTACGGACTATCTTTGGTGAAAAGGCCGCTGATGTGCGTGATAGTTCTTTGCGTGTGCCACCTGGAATTTCCGGAACAGTGGTTGATGTGCGTGTCTTTACACGTCGTGGATTACAAAAGGATGAACGTGCTTTGGCAATTGAACAAACGGAAATTGCAAAACTCACAAAAGATCGTGATGATAAAAAAGCCATTTTACAGGGAGATTTCTCTGCACGTTTGGCTGGATTATTTGCGGGACAGACAATTACAAAAGCCGAAAAATTTAAAGCCGGTCATAAATTAAAAGCCGAAGATTTAACCGGATTGAATATGACGGCTTTACGTAAAATCAATGTTAAAGACGATGCCATCATGCAACAGGCAGAACAAATGATTGCCACGTATGATGAGGCCGATAAAGCTTTACAAGCAGACTTTGAGGACCGTGTGAATAAGTTACAACGTGGGGATGATATGTTGCCGGGCGAATTAAAGAAAATTAAAGTCTTTATTGCGGCCAAACGTAAATTACAACCCGGTGATAAAATGTCCGGTCGTCATGGAAACAAAGGTGTGGTATCCAGAGTATTACCTATTGAAGATATGCCCTATACTGAAGATGGAACACCGATGGATATTGTTTTGAATCCATTGGGCGTGCCTTCTCGTATGAATGTGGGACAGGTCTTGGAAACACACTTGGGATATGCTTGTAAGACTTTGGGTAAAGAAATTGATGCCATGGTGAAAAAGGTGCAAGCTGACCAAGCCAAAGTTGAGGATTTACGTAAGACTTTAAAGGATATTTACGGTTCTCGTGAATACACCAAAAAGATTGCCAAGATGACCGATACAGATGTGCTTAAGATGAGTGAAAACTTGAAAGAGGGTTTACCTATTGCGACTCCTGTGTTTGATGGGGCCCATGGTGAAGACATTGATGCCATGTTGAAACGGGCTGGATTACCTGTTTCTGGTCAGGTGACATTATACGATGGGCGGACAGGTGAACCTTTTGACAGAAAAGTAACCATCGGCTATATGTATATGCTGAAATTACACCACTTGGTTGATGAAAAGATTCACGCACGTTCTATCGGACCATACAGTTTGGTCACTCAACAACCTTTGGGTGGTAAAGCCCAATTCGGTGGCCAGCGTTTCGGTGAAATGGAAGTGTGGGCTTTGGAGGCCTATGGTGCGGCTTATACTTTACAAGAAATGCTTACAATCAAGTCTGATGACGTGTCCGGCCGTATTAAGGCCTATGAGACCATTATTCGTGGGGATACAAGTTTTGAAGCCGGTATTCCTGAGTCCTTTAACGTGTTGGTCAAAGAAATGCGTTCTTTGGGCTTGGATGTTGAATTGAATCAAAATGAACAATAGGAGATGAAAATGATGAATGAATTGATGAAAACTTTTAGCCCTGTAGCAAATCCTCAATCATTTGATGATATCCGGATTTCTATTGCTTCACCGGAAAAGATTCGTTCTTGGAGTTATGGAGAGGTCACTCGTCCCGAAACAATCAACTATCGGACATTTAAGCCGGAACGGGATGGGTTGTTTTGTGCCAAAATCTTTGGTCCTGTCAAAGATTATGAATGCTTGTGTGGTAAATATAAGCGGATGAAGTATCGGGGAATTACCTGTGAAAAATGCGGGGTTGAAGTGACTTTATCCAAGGTTCGTCGTGAACGGATGGGACATATTGAATTAGTGGCCCCTGTGACACATATTTGGTTTTTGAAATCTTTACCCAGCCGTATTGGAACATTATTAGATTTAATGCTCAAACAATTAGAGGCGGTGTTGTATTTTGAAAAATATATTGTGATTGAACCGGGTTTAACACCACTTAAACAAATGGATTTATTGACAGAAGAACAATATCAACAGGCCTTGGAAGAATACGGTGAAGATTCTTTCCGTGCCGGTATTGGGGCTGAGGCCATTAAAACATTGTTGGCTCAAATTGATTTACCGGAAGAGGCCAAAAAATTACGGGCCGAATTGATTGAAACCAAGTCGGATATGCGTCGTAAAAAGATTGTGAAAAAGTTGAAATTGGTTGAGGCCTTTTTGGAATCCGGTTCTCGTCCGGAATGGATGGTTTTGGATGTTTTACCGGTTATCCCGCCGGATTTGCGTCCTTTGGTTCCATTGGATGGTGGACGTTTTGCCACTTCCGATTTGAACGATCTGTATCGTCGTGTGATTAACCGTAACAATCGTTTAAAACGTTTGTTGGAATTACGGGCCCCGGAAATTATTATTCGTAATGAGAAACGTATGTTACAAGCAGCGGTGGATGCTTTGTTTGATAATGGTCGTCGTGGTCGTGCTGTGACGGGTATTAATAAACGTCCGTTGAAATCTTTGGCTGATATGCTGCGTGGTAAGAGCGGTCGTTTCCGTCAAAACTTGTTGGGTAAACGTGTGGACTATTCCGGTCGTTCTGTGATTACAGTGGGTCCTGAATTGAAACTCCATCAATGTGGTTTGCCGAAACGGATGGCTTTGGAATTATTCAAACCTTTCATTTACGCAAAATTGGAAGCTCAAGGAAAAGCGGCCACTATTAAAAACGCCAAAAAGTTGGTTGAAAAAGAAACACCAGAAGTTTGGGATATTTTGTCCGAGGTGATTAAAGAACACCCGGTATTGTTGAACCGTGCTCCGACTTTGCACCGTTTGGGTATTCAGGCCTTTGAACCTGTCTTAATTGAAGGAAAAGCCATTCAATTACATCCATTGGCTTGTACAGCATTTAACGCTGACTTCGATGGTGACCAGATGGCTGTTCACGTTCCTTTGTCCACAGAGGCACAATTGGAAGCACGTGTGTTAATGTTATCAACAAATAACATTTTGGCTCCTGCTTCAGGACAACCGATTATTGTTCCGACTCAGGATATGATTTTGGGTATGTATTATTTGTCCATGATGCGTGAGGGGGAAAAGGGTGAAGGAATGCTCTTTACGGGACGTCAGGAAATTGAACACGCTTTGTTTGAAAAGGCGGTTTCCTTGCATGCTAAAGTAAAGGTTCGTTTGAACATTGTGGATGATAATGGAGAACATGTAACGAAAGTTGTGGAAACAACACCCGGACGTGTCATTTTATCCTCTGTTTTACCTGATCATCCCAAGGTTCCATTTAGTTTAATCAACCGTCAAATCGGTAAAAAACAAGTTGCCCAAATGTTGGGAATTGTCTATAATGCTTGTGGACAAAAAGAAACTTGTATTTTCGCTGATAAGATTAAAGAAATTGGCTTTAAAAATGCGGCTATCGCTGGTATTTCTATCGGTAAAGATGACTTTATTATTCCGGAAGAAAAGAAAAAGTTGTTGGCTCAAACAGAAGCTAAAGTGAACGAATTTGAACGTCAGTATCAGGATGGTTTGATTACCCGTTTGGAAAAATATAATAAAGTGGTGGATGCTTGGGTGGCTTGTACGGATGCTGTTTCTAAGGCCATGATGAAGCAAATGTCCAAAACAGAAGCCGGTAAGCCCGTTAATTCCGTGTATATGATGTCAGATTCTGGGGCTCGTGGTTCGGCAACTCAGATGCGTCAGTTGGCCGGTATGCGTGGTTTGATGACAAAACCTTCGGGTGAAATTATTGAAACACCTATACGTTCCAACTTTAAAGAGGGTTTGACCGTGATGGAATACTTTAACTCCACACACGGTTCTCGTAAAGGGTTAGCAGATACGGCTTTGAAAACGGCTAACTCGGGTTATTTGACTCGTCGTTTGGTGGATGTGGCCCAAGATGCCATTATTACAATGGATGATTGTGGAACAGATAACGGTATCACCATTCAACCGATTATTGAAGGCGGTGATGTGATTGCAACCACAGGTGAACGTATTTTAGGTCGGACAACAGCCGAAGATGTGAAACATCCTGAAACAGGTGAAATCATCATTCCAAAGAATAAGTTGGTGGATGCAAAAGATGTCGAACAAATTGACGCTTTGGGTATTGATTCGGTGAAAATTCGTTCTGTTTTGACCTGTGAAGCAGAAGATGGTATTTGTGCGGCGTGTTATGGTCAAGATTTGGCCCGTGGTTGTCGTGTGAATTTGGGTGAAGTTGTTGGTATTATGGCAGCTCAATCCATTGGTGAACCGGGAACTCAGCTGACTTTACGAACCTTCCACGTTGGTGGAACGGCGCAACGTGGGGCGGATTCTGCTGTGGATGCGGCCTTTGATGCTCAGATACGTTTAGGTCAAGGAAACATTGTGAAGAATTCCCACGGTGATAGCATTATCTTATCACGTAATTTTGAAATCTCCTTATTGGATGCTAATAAACGTGAAAAAGCCCGTCATAAAGTGCCCTATGGTGCTAAATTGATGGTGGCTGACGGGGATATGGTGAAAAAAGGAACTCGTTTGGTTGAATGGGATCCATATTCTACACCAATGATTGCGGATGCAAATGGTAAAGCCAAGTTTGAAGATATTGTGGCCGGTAAGACTTTGGATGAAAGAACGGATGCTTCCACCGGTTTGATTGAACGGGTGATTATGGAACCTGATAAACAATCCAGTGCCAAGAATTTACGTCCCCAAATTTGCATTATCGGTGAAGATAAGAGTGTGGTGAAGACCTCTAAAGGTGCAGAAGCCCGCACTTATTTACCAAAAGGTGCAATTATTACCGTGAAAAATGGTCAAACCATTCATGTGGGTGATGTGCTTGCTTTGGTGGCCAGAGATTCTAAGACTAAGGATATTACAGGTGGTTTGCCACGTGTGGCTGAACTTTTTGAAGCGCGTCGTCCGAAGGATGCGGCTATTTTGGCTGAAGTTGCTGGTCGTGTAGAATATGATACAGACTTTAAGGCAAAACGTGTCATTAATATCGTTACGGAAGATGGGAAAAAGATTGCCCATTTAATTCCAAAAGGTCGGACACCTGCTGTTTATGAAGGTGATATGGTCCAAAAGGGTGATATGATTGTGGAAGGTCCTTTGGCCCCACATGATATTTTACGTATTTTGGGTGTTGAAGCACTGGCTCATTATTTGATTAAGGAAGTTCAGGCAGTGTATCGTTTACAAGGTGTGCGTATCAATGACAAACACATTGAAGTGATTGTGCGTCAGATGATGCGTAAACTAGAGGTGGTAGATGCCGGCGATACAACCTTATTAGAGGGTGAACAAGTTGAAAAAGGACAATTGATTGCCGAAAACTTAAAGGCCGAAAAAGCGGGGGGTCGTCCTGCAAAGGTTGCCCCGGTTTTATTGGGTATTACAAAGGCATCATTACAGACCAGTTCATTCATCTCGGCTGCGTCCTTCCAAGAAACAACCCGTGTTTTAACTGAGGCCGCTATTTCCGGAAAAACAGACCCACTCCATGGATTAAAGGAGAATGTCATTGTGGGTCGGTTGATTCCTGCCGGAACAGGGGCTGCCGTCAAACGCTTACGGGCGATTGCTGCTGAAAGAGATAAAGAAATTTTGGCACAACGCAATAAGGAGAATCATAATGCCCAAGAGGGTGAAGAATCTTGAGTATCATGATTGGATGAGGTGTTTATCTGACTCCCCGTTTTTAACGGGGAGTTTTTTAAAAAGGATTTCTCACTTGCTTTTTTTAAAAAACTAAGATACCATAAAGCGCATGTTTAATCATACAGAACGATTATTGGCTTTTCGTTATTTACGCTCACGCAAACGTACGGGATTTGTATCGGTGATTGCGGGATTTTCTTTTTTGGGAATTATGTTGGGTGTGGCAACCTTGATTATTGTGATGAGTGTGATGAATGGTTTTAAGGAAGAGTTATTGGGGCGCATTTTGGGAATTAATGGCCATTTGGGAGTGTATCCAAATTTTGGTGCTGTTGTGGAAAATTATGAAACGTATCAACAGAAAATCCAAAATGTTTCCGGTGTTGTTTCCGTAATCCCTATTGTAGAAGGTCAAGCTATGCTGACAACGGATAATGGTCAATCGGGTGTTATGGTGCGGGGTATGTTACAAAAGGATTTTATGGATAGACCTTTATTAACACAAAAATATCGTGGGGAAAATCTTGTCCAATTTGATGAAAATCATGTTGTTTTGGGATGGCGATTGGCAAATAAAATGGGAGTCAGAGTAGGTGATACCCTCACCTTTTTATCCCCGAAATCACAATTGACGGCCTTTGGTTCTATGCCAAAGATGAAAAGTTTTAAAGTCTTGGGAACTTTTGATAGTGGAATGAGTGAATACGACAGTAACTTTGTATTTATTTCTTTGGATGCCGCACAAAAGTTTTTCTCATTAAAAGAGGGGATCTCTCACTTGGAAATTTTTGCGACTGATATAACGACTGCCACAGATTTACTGGAACCGCTTTTCCATTTATTACAGGGGAAAGTAGAAGTGTATGATTGGCGTCATACGAATCAGGCATTTTTTAATGCGGTAGAAGTAGAAAGAAATGTGATGTTTTTAATTTTAACTTTGATTATTGTTGTGGCGGCTTTTAATATGATTTCTGGTTTAATTATGTTGGTTCAGGATAAAGGAAAAGATATTGCTGTTTTAAGAACAATGGGTATGGCAAAAGGGGCTGTGCAAAGAGTTTTTCTGTTGGCCGGTTTGGTGGTTGGATTGATGGGAACTTTGGCGGGTGTTATTTTGGGACTGGTTTTTTGTTATAATATTGATCGCATCAAAAATGCTTTGGAAAGTTTATCGGGACATGAATTATTTTCTGCTGAGATTTATTTTTTATCACATTTACCGGCAAAAGTTGAATTATCCGAAGTTTTATGGGTAGCAGGGATGAGTTTGTTTTTGTCGTTTTTGGCGACACTTTATCCCAGTTGGAAGGCCGCTAAAACCGATCCTGTGGAGGCATTGAGGTATGAATAATATTTTAACATTAAAACATATTTCTCGTACCTTTGGTCGGGGGGCTTCTGCTTTAACAATTTTAAAGGATATCAATTTTAAAATGTCATCGGGGGAGATAGTGGCGCTGGTTGGGGCCAGTGGTTCGGGTAAATCTACCCTGTTGCAAATTGCGGGGTTATTGGACACCCCGACTGCGGGCAGTATTGAAATACAAGGACATAATGCGACCCGTATGACAGATGCCGGTCGGACTAAATTACGTATGAATACAATCGGTTTCGTTTATCAATCCCACCTGCTTTTACCGGATTTTACGGCTTTAGAAAATGTGATGATTCCACAATTGATTGCAGGTCAATCTGAGTCTGTCGCACGAACAAACGCTATGGAATTGTTAAAACAGGTAGGATTAGCACATAGATTTCGTCATCGGTCCGGGGAACTCTCCGGGGGTGAACAACAACGGGTGGCTATTGCCAGGGCTTTGGCCAACAAACCGGTTTTATTATTGGCAGATGAACCAACGGGAAATTTGGATCCCGTAACGGCAGATGAAGTATTTGATTTGTTTTTACAGGTGGTTCATCAAACGGGAGTTTCCGCTATCTTGGCAACACATAATCCTGAATTGGCAAAAAAAATGGATCGTCGTGTTTGTATTCAAGAAGGGTGTTTGGTTGAATTAAAATAAGAATGAGTATGATAAAACTGGCATTTTTTTGAAACTATGCTATACTATGCATATAAGGATATGGAGGTTAAATCGTGTTAAAAAAAGTTTTGAGTTTTATTTGTTTGTGCTGCTTAGCGACAAATGCTCAATCTGCAGGATATCAAATACAGGAATACTCTGTTGCCGGAATGGGACGTGCTTTTGCAGGGGTCGGCGTGATGGGGGATGATTTTTCCTCAATTGCTTATAATCCGGCTGGGATGACTCTCAATACAACATCCGGTTTCCAATTGGGACTGACAGGCATTGATGTGCGCACAACTGTGAACGGAAATTCAAAGGATGTTTTTTATGATTATGGTTTGACCGATGAAAAAAAATCTGACCATACTTTTACCAGGTTATTTCGTTTAATGCCCAATGCTTTTGGTCAACAAAAGATTAATGAAAAAACAACTTTAGGTATCGGATTTTATGTTCCCTATGGTTTGGCAACAGATTATCCCAATGGTTGGTATGGTGAAGTTCATGGGGCCTATTCCGGAATTACCGTTGTAGATTTATCCCCTTCCATTGCCTATCAAGTTTTGGATTGTTTATCTGTGGGATTTGGAATGAATCTGCAATATGCGGTTGCCCATTTAACGGGGGGAGTCCCCTTGGGTGGTAAAACAGATATTCGTGGCGATGATTTGGGAATGGGGTATATTTTGGGTTTTGTTTGGCATCCGATAGATACATTAAAATTGGGACTTTCCTATCGTTCTGCTGTGGATCATAAATTGCATGGGCATAATAAAACAAGCGGGATAACTCCTATTCCGCAATTGGCGTATTTATTTGATGGCAAATATGCGATGGATGCCAAAATTACAACACCTGAAACAATTATATTTTCTCTGGCTCAAAAATTAAATCAAAAATGGACATTTTCCGGCTTGCTCCGTTGGACACGATGGAGTCGTTTTAATCAATTAGCGTTAAATCAAGAAAATAAGGTTCCTTTAAGTTTAACCAATGAAAAGTGGCGGAATACTTGGTTTGCTTCTCTAGGTGCAGATTATCAATTGACAAAGAATTGGATTTTACGCATGGGAACGGCGTATGATCAAGCCGCTGTTCGTCGTCCTGAATATAGAACGCCCAGAATTCCGGACGCCAGACGATTGTGGATATCCGGTGGTTTGTCCTATCAACAACAAAATTGGCAACTGGATTTAGGATATGCTCATTTATTTATTAAAAAGACACGGGCGACGGGAACCGCCGAAGCGTCAGGGTCTTTTTCGGGAAATTATGACTCTAAATCGGATATTGCCGGTATCCAATTTCAATATAAATTCTAAAGATAATTTTTTTACTTGCAAAGGGTAAAAAAATGTGCTAGCGTGCTTTATGTATTTCCTTGTGGGAGTTCTCGTCAATTTAGAAAGGAGTAATGAGAATGAAAAAAGTTGCTAAAAAAGTTGCTGCTAAAACTTGTGAAAAAACATGCCATTGTGACTCTGCTTGCACTTGCGGATGTCAATGTGGTGTAATGAAAAAGGTTGTGTTGGGTGTTTCCGTAGCTGCCCTGTTGTTATCAGGTTGGGCTGTTATGAAAGCCGGTTGCACAAAAACATTTGAAAATTATATCAAACAAAATCCGGAAGTTATTCTTGATTCTGTCAATGCTTTTTACGAAGCCAAAAGGGCTAATCGTGGTGCTGAAATGAAAGTGGCCCCGAAAGAAATTATTGATGAAATCGTAGCCGATAAATCCAATTATTCTTTGGGAAATCCAAAAGGTAAATTTGTTATCATTGAGTTCTTTGATCATCAATGCGGTTGGTGCAAAAAGACCAACGCTGAAATGCGTGCCGCTGTGGCTTCTGCAGAAGGTAAGAACATTCGTTGGATTCCAATTGATACACCTATTTTTGGTGAGGCCTCTCAAACAATTGCACGTTATGTGTTAGCTGCCGGTAAGCAAGGTAAGTATGCTGCTATGCATACAGCTGTTGGTGAAGCTAAAACAAAGTTAGATGAAGCCGCTTTAATTGAATTAGGTAAAAAATTGGGCTTGAATGGAGATAAGTTAAAAGCTGATGCTAATTCAAAAGAAATTCGTGGTAAATTAGAGGCCAATCAAAAGTATGCTAAACAATTGAGTATCAGTGGCGTGCCAATGGTTATCGTGGATGGTAAAATTAATCCGGGTGCTTTGATTGGTGATAAATTGAAAGAAGCTGTAAAGGCCTCTCAAGCCAAAAAATAAATCTTAGATTTATGATTTGAAGGTCGTCCCGAACGGGGCGGCCTTTTTTCTTGTCTTTTATTTATCATTATGATATAAATATAACTATGCGGGGATTGATTCTGATTTTATTACTGACTTTATTATCGGGATGTGCAAGTTATGTTCGTGTGCGTCGTGGGGATACCCTCTACTCAATTTCCAAAAAACATGAAGTGCCTGTTCGTGCTTTAATTCAAGAAAATCAAATTCCGGCACCGTATATTATTAAAATTGGTCAGCGTTTACGGATTCCCGAACAAAAAACATATACAGTGTGTTATAAGGATACACTCTACTCAATTGCTCGTCGTTTTGATATGTCTGTGAATCAATTGGCCAGACAAAATAAAATTCAACCTCCTTATTTATTAAAACCGGGACAAGAGTTAATTATTCAATCTTGGGAAGAGGTTGCCCCTGTACAATCTGGGAAAGATAAAGTCCAAAAAGCATCTTGGAAAAAAGAGGTTGAAATTCCTAAATCTGCAGGTAAAAAAATCTTCCGTTATCCTATTAAAGGTAAAGTCATTCAAAAATTTGGTTTATCCAAAAATGGCACGGTGAATGATGGAATTAATATTCAAGCTAAAGCAGGCACACCTGTTTTTGTGGCGGAAAAAGGAACAGTGGCCTATGCGGGCAGTCATTTGAAAGGATATGGAAATTTAATCTTGGTGAAACATGAGGGAAACTGGTTCACGGCCTATGCCCATACGGATAAGATATTTGTAAAAAAAGGTCAAGTGTTATCGGCAGGACAAAAGATTGCCACTGTTGGAAAATCGGGTGGGGTTCAAGTGCCTCAACTCCATTTTGAAATTCGGTATAAAACAAAACCTGTTAATCCTTTAACTTATCTAAAATAAAACTTGCTTTTATTTGGGGGCTGTGTTATCTATACGCATATATGGTGAGGAGAAATTCCATGAAAAATAAGGTATTTTTTTTAGTAACAACATGTTTGGCATGGCCGGTATGGGCGGGCTTAAATGATGGTATTTTGGCCTTTAATAATGCAATGTATCCAACCGCTTTATCAGAGTTGGCCTATTTACAGGAAGAAG
>JAZUJZ010000045.1:0-2040 GCA_045643025.1 Alphaproteobacteria bacterium | reverse complement strand
TCTTCGCTCTTTCAGCCAAGCAATCCATCGTTCATACTGGTCGTTGTTCAGAAGCAAACTCTTTACTAGTCCAGCCGTTAATTCATCACTTAAGACAAGCTCTTCGATACTGGAGCAGACTTGCCTATCGTCTTCTTTGCTGTTAACGTCGGCGAGTTCTTTTCTCAAATTGTCTCCAATTTCAAACCAAATGTCTGGAGAACCTATTCGTCTGTCCGTCTCTATCAAATCCAACTCGTCTTCACGATAAAAGAACAATTCTCGGTTATGCTCATCGGTCAAAAAATCCAATATACAGGGATCCAGTTTAGGAATTCCGTCTGCATTGAGCGATGTAGCCTCTTCCAACCACTCCTGCATCGTTTGTCCAACATATCGGAAATTAACGAACGAATCCATATCAACGGTGATGCCTTCTTTTTCGCAGTTCTCTTTATCATAGTCGTTCACCAGACAAATTAGAGGCATCCGGGTGTTTTCAATCAACTCCTTACAATCGTATAGGTATTCAGCTTCAAATTGTCTCAAATACCGATGAGAGAAAAAACCTTTGGTGACATTTTCTTTGAAGGTTGAAGGATAGAGAAAGTCTTTAGTATATTCAGGATGATCTGCAACCCGCACAACCTCACCATTTAATATCATCCGTTTATGATGACGGACAGGATGTCCGTCAAATTCAGCCAATTCAGGAATGTTTCTGATGTCCTTTTTTACATAATCCAAATCAGGATTTGTCCAAAACCAAACTAAAATCGGTTTAGTAGCATCGCCATCCCAGCAGTTATTAAGGATGTCGTTAACCATTGCAAGCAATTGTTTTTTCGTTACATTTTTCATAAGATTTATTTTATTACGTTATTAAGGGATTAAAAATATTTCCAATGTTATTTAATTGATGTTAATATAATGCCTACTCTTTTTTTTTTACATAAAGAGATTTTATTTTGATCTATGTCATTTTCAGTGCACTTCCACGGTCCATTGAATATACTGTTGATTTTGGAAATAGACCTCCACATCATATTTGCCCTTATTAACCGTAATGGCGTTATTGGATACATTGCCAACATGATTGTTCACCATCACCGGATGTCCATAATAATTATGGAAGACTATTTGTTGTTTATCGCCTTCAACCATACCGCCTAAAAAGAATCCAAACATATCGATATATTTGGCGACAGGATACCGTAAAGAAGATTGAGTGCCGTTAAATTGTTCTATGGGGTGGTTAAAACCATTGATAACCGTGGCATAATTTTGAGTATGATAAAATTCCCAAATCAAGTCTGCAAATCCTCTGACAGATTTTCCACCGCCAAATGCACGACAAAAATTCTCATCAAGTGCCGGGAACGTACCAAACACGCCAAATATTATTTTGGTTACCAACGTTTCGCTAGGCTTGAACTTGGAAAGACCATTTTGTTTAAAACTGTTGCCGACTTTATTATAGAGGTCAAACACTTTTTTTACATAATCACTTTTAGGGTCACTTCCGATATCAGGGATTGTTTGAGGATTGTTGAAGTAGTTTTGAATAACTTCAATCGTATCTTGCAGTACTTTATAATTACAATTTTGGCACAGGTGAGATTTCCCACGAAACATTCCCCAACTTGCCAGGTATGACCACAACGCCATACAACTCATTTCCAAATTCTTGCCCATTAGGTTTTTCTGATTCATTTGAAAGTAACCGTAGCAATAATCAAATGAGGTAAAGCGAAGATTTTTCAGGTTTAGCCCATAGTCAATAAATGAGCGAACATCGTCGCTATTGTATATCTGTTGGATTTGTTGGATAGTAAACATTTTAATAACACCTTTAATTTTTTTTGCTTTTGTAAAAGTTAAATTTGCTAGATTTTCTCTGACAAAACACAAAAGGGTTTACAATAAAATCATAAAGAACGTATCTTTTTTCGTAAAAAGAGCGTACAAAAATACAAATATATTTTTAATTCACAAAATTAATTTTTTTGATTCAAAAATATATGATTGGCTTTATTGTTTTGCTTAGGATTTCAAAGAACA
>JAZUJZ010000044.1:0-3023 GCA_045643025.1 Alphaproteobacteria bacterium | reverse complement strand
TTATCAATAAGAGCCGTCGTATCAGATTCACAATTTTCTTCTGCTGTTTTTATATCAGATTCAATAGATTCTTTTTTACGTTGTAATGCTTCTGTTCCACCGGGATATATTTGATTAATAAGATCCGGATTTGGAATAGTTTCTAAATTTTGAATTGCCTTAACACATTGACGCATTAAATCAACCAACATTCCATAATATGGATAGGCAAAACTTTCAATATCTCCCAATTCCAAACAGCGAGCAGCCAGCCAAGATTGTAAATCATCCAACAACTGAATTTGTTTCATGGCCTTTTTGATGGGAAAACTTTCTTCTGTATCTTCCTCAATATTTACTGGGGAATTTTTTTGGGGGTCTTCTGATATTTCCGTTTCATTTGAAGCGGGAGACAATGTTTCCTCTGGGGGTGTTTGTTCCGTCGGTGCTTGAGTCAAGGATGTTTCGGATTGGGTTTCATTTTCGTTTGTCCCACTCTCTGTTAAAACAGTTCCTGTTAATTTTTCCTGTAACTGATTATAAAGACGATGTCCTTCATCCCCAAAAAAATCCAACCAGTGTTCCAAGACAGGCATCCGTTCAGATATCACAGATTCATCTAACGGATCCGTTTGGGATAAATAACTTTCTGCTTCCTGCCACGCTGTTGAAGCCGCATAATAATTAAAAACATGATTAAGCTTTTCTTTCAAGTCAGCAGATAATCCCCCCAACTGTTGAAAGGCCTGCTCCGTCCAATCCGGACCAATTTCTTGAGTAAGAACCGCAACAGTCTTTTCCAAGGACTCTTGCGTCCCATCATATTGCGTTAAAGTTTGAATAATAGCGTTTTCATTCATAAAAATTTCCTTTATTCATCAATAATTTCGGAATAACTTTGCGGTGAGGAAGCGGACTCAATTGTTTTTTGAGGAGTGGAATTGTTCTTTAAAGCATTCATCAACGTTTGAGTTTGCGCCATTAATTCTTTTTGTTGCTGTTGCATTTGTTCCCACTCCTGACGAGAGATTTGCACCTGAGAAGCGGGGGTATCTGACGCATCTGCTTCATCCATCTCCGGACTTGGTAAAAAGCCATGTTGCAATCCCGTTTTATTTTCCGTTTTATCATCTTGGATATGGGCTTGATGTTGTAAAAAGTCAAAATAATTACGCACCTCTCCCCCACCCATAATTGTGGAAAACATTCTGCACACCTCCGGAGAAGCAGATAAGAGCATTTGGTTATATTGATCCGAAAATTCCAAAGGAAAACAAGATAAAGATCGATACAGATTGACCAATCTTTGTGCCTGCATTAAATCCAGATTTGTCTTAGACAGCTTTTGTTCATGAAAAGCTTTCAACAGTGGATTTATTTTTGTTTCCGTTGTTTCTGTTGTCTCCATTGATTCCCTCTTTATACCCCTTTACATCAAGGCAACCCAAACAATACGCTGAACTTTTTCTCGTTCCACAGTTATTGCTGTTGTTTGATTAAAAGGCATCACAGAATACTGATTATCTGTAATATTGATTAAATGTCCGAAGTAACGGTGACGATTCGTTTCAACTAATACCCAATCATTTAGCAAACAAGGCATCGTCGGGGAAACGACTAAAACCGCTCCCTCCGGTAAGAAGGCATTTTTTTCTCCCCCTTTTGAGAGAATAGCAAACAAACCCGGGTCATTTGCCAATGTGGAAGGACACATCACAGATCCCGTTGGATTCTCTGTATTCATTTGAACACACCCTTCTTTATCCAAAATACCAGTAATAGCAACCGTTACTTCATGGGATTCGGCCACACGCATCATCAAACGTGACATTGGCAAATCATTATATCCACCCTTAAATAAAGATACCCCGGTTTTACCCACACTACGTTTTAATTCTTCCAATGCACCGGTATTATCCAATTCGTAAATTTTTAATTGTAAATCCTCGGACGACATTCCCAAAGCCCGTGCGATATTTTCAAAGGTGTATTCATCAACTTCCCTTTGTCCCATTTCAATACGATGATACACAGACAAAGTTAATTTTGCCCCTTTTGCCACACCATTAAGGGTCATCTTTTTCTGGCCACGAACATAACGCAGTCCTGCCCCTAAAGTCTTGAGTCCCCCCCCTACATTCATACCGGAACGTGAGTTTTGTTCATCTTGCCATGCTTTTAGAACTTCAGGTTGAGAAGACGCCGGTGATACCAACACACAATCACAAGGACAATCTAAAAAATCAGCCACTTTTTTAATTTGTTCTTCGTTCAGGCGACGATATCCTTTTTCTATCTTACTGAGTGCCGAAATAGATAACCCCAATAATTCGGCAATCTCATTCATACGCCGTCCCCTGACACGCCGTAACATTCTTAATTGATTTGGAAAAACAATCTCCTCCATAATTTTCTCCTTTTTTTCATTTTTTTATACTATACAAGAAAAAAAAACTTTTGCAAAGTAAAATTTTTTATTTTTTGTTTCTATTAAATGGTTTTTTTGCCAAAAAAGCCGCAAAGCGTGCCTTTTCAGACACCTGAGATCCCACATTCATTACAGTCTTAACCGAATTTTTAATTGCCTTCGGTGTATTCGTCACTGTATGAACGCCTACCGCTAAAGTCTTTGTCGTCGCACGCATACCGATAGAAGCAACTTTTGTTCCCAACACCAAAGGCACCCCAACGACAGCACCAATTCCCGTTTTATTTAATGCTTTTCCAACCTTTAATAAAGGTTTTTCGGCAAATTCGGTCAATCTTTGATTTGCATAGTGTAATCCATTGACACCATTTTCCGCCCAACGTTGTGGTTTGAAAGAGGCCGCAGAATTTTCAAAACGAGAATTGGATAAATCTTTTTCTGCCTGTTCATATCTATTTTGAGCATCTTGTGCTTTTTGTTTTAAGATGTCTGCCTCTTTTTGTGTTGAGTTCGCTTTATTTTCGGCTTGTTGTGCTCTTTTTTGATCAGCATTATTTTTTGAGCCATCGGCTTTTTCTTTTAATTTATCGGCCGTTTGTCTATCACCATCTGCTTG
>JAZUJZ010000043.1:0-2554 GCA_045643025.1 Alphaproteobacteria bacterium | reverse complement strand
AATTTATTCACCCTTCTTGACTTGATTTTTTTGTTTGAAAACGCTATTATAAATACAGAATTATTTGTTTAGGAGAACACAATGTTACTGTTGGCACTGGATACTTCTTCAACTTTTATTTCCGTGGCATTGTTGGCGGATAATAAGCAAGTCTATTTTAAACAACAATTTATGGAACGGGGACAAGGGGAAGTGTTAATTCCCATGATTCAAGAATTATTTAAGACTTCTAATCAATATATGATGGATGTGACGGGGGTGGCTGTTGCTGTCGGACCGGGGTCCTTTACAGGCGTTCGTATTGGATTGGCTACGGCGAGAGCCGTTGGTTTGGCATTAAATGTTCCCGTTTATGGTGTGACAAATTTTGAGGCGGTGGCCTATAGTTTGATGAAACCGGTAACTGTTGTTTTGGATACCAAACGGGGGGATTATTATGTTCAACGTTTTGATGCTAAGGGAAAACCGGTGGATGAGCCGCATATAGAAACAAGTGCTCAGTTAAAAAAGAAATTACCTTTTACTGCGGTTGGAGATGGTGCAGAAATGTTGTCCAAAAAGATTGGTTGTAAAACGTTGGATAAAATTTCACCCAGCGCTGTGTCTGTTGGTCGTGTGGCTTTAATGCGGTTAGATCATCCAATGTCTGCTGTTCCGCTTTATTTGAGAGATGCCGATGTTACCGTGTAAGGGGAAAGAGTATGCTTTGGCGGCCTCTTTAATTCATCAAAAGTGTTTTGATTGTCCATGGAGTTCAGCTGAGTTTGAAACTCTCCTGCAACTTCCCACCTCTTTGTTATGGATGAATGATCGGGGATTATTGCTTTGTTCCAGAGTTTTTGACGAAATGGAAATTTTGACCATTGGTGTTTTACCGGAATATCGCAGACAAGGTCTGGCACTGCAATTGCTTCGTGACATGATGGATTATGCTCAAAAAAACGGTGTGAAGGTTGTATTTTTAGAGGTTGCGGAAAATAATCTTGCTGCTATAGCCCTTTATCAAAAATTGGGTTTTGTTTTGATGGGACGGCGGCAGGGGTATTACCACCATGGAAAAATTGATGCTTTAACCTATCGTAAGCAATTTTAACGGATTTGATATTCTGTCTGTGAAAGTCTTGACTTTTTTCAAAAAACATACATATATATATAACAGAACAAAAGGATGAGATATGACAGATATACAAGATGGTGTTTTCCCTGTTTTACCCATGCGGGATATTGTTGTTTTTCCGGGGGTTGTGGTTCCTTTATTTATTGGTCGGGATAAATCTGTTAATGCTTTAGAAACTGCCTTGCATTCCAATAAACAGATTTTGTTGGTGGCTCAGATTGATCCACAAACAGATACACCCTATACGGGGGATCTGTATCAGGTTGGTACTTTGGCAAATATCTTACAAACACTTAAATTACCCGATGGAACGATTCGTATTTTGGTGGAAGGTGTCAGTCGTGTAAAAATTGTTGATTGGACTAAAGCTGATACTTATTTTGAAGCACATATAACACCATTTCCAGATAAAGAATCCGATGCTCAAAAAATTGAAACTTTGACCCGGTCGTTGAATGAACAATTTGAAATGTATGTTCAGTTGGCTAATTATATCGGTCCGGAGGCCTTGGTGGCTGTCTCTAATATTAAGGATGCAGATAAACTCACAAATGTGATTATTTCTCATTTGGCGATTAAATCTGAGGAAAAACAAAAATTATTGGAAACAACTTCTTTGGCCAAGCGAATGGAAGAGTTATTTGCGGTTTTGGAAAAAGAATTGGACGTGATGCAGGTGGAACGTAAAATTCGCCGTCGTGTTAAAAAACAGATGGATAAATCACAACGGGAATACTATCTCAATGAGCAGATGAAGGCCATTCAAAAGGAATTGGATGGTGGTGATGAAAACGGAAATGATTTTGCTGAATTGGAAAATAAAATCAAAAAAGCAAATATGAGCAAAGAGGCCGCCGAAAAAGCCCAAAATGAATTAAAACGTTTGCGTATGATGGGACCGATGTCGGCTGAATCCGGTATTATTCGCAATTATATAGATTGGTTGATTAGTTTACCGTGGAAAGAGAAAAAAACACTGGATTTAGATTTATCTGCCGCTAAAAAGATTTTGGATGAGGATCACTATGGTTTACAAAAAGTTAAAGAACGGATTTTGGAGTTTTTGGCTGTTCAAAAGAGAACCCATTGTGTTAAAGGATCTATTCTGTGTTTAGTGGGTCCTCCCGGGGTGGGTAAGACCAGTTTGGGACAGTCTATTGCTCGGGCAACAGGGCGCACTTTTGTGCGGGCAAGTTTGGGGGGAATGCGTGATGAAGCTGAAATTCGTGGACACAGACGGACCTATATCGGGTCTATGCCCGGTAAGATTGTTCAGTCTATGAAAAAGGCCGGCAATATTAATCCTTTATTCTTGTTGGATGAAGTAGATAAATTGGGAAACGATTATCGGGGAGATCCTGCTTCGGCATTATTGGAGGTTTTAGACCCCGAACAAAACAGCACCTTTAATGACCATTATTTAGAGGTAGATTATGA
>JAZUJZ010000042.1:0-1937 GCA_045643025.1 Alphaproteobacteria bacterium | reverse complement strand
TGTGGAAGATATTACCTATCGTCAAATGGTTGAAAAATCCATTAATGGCGTTTTGACTTCTTTGGATCCGCACTCGGGCTTTTTGGATTTACAAGAAACCCAAGAAATGGAAACGCAAACAAAAGGCGAGTTTGGTGGATTGGGATTAGAGGTGAGTTCCGACAAAGATTTGGTGCGTATTACTTCCCCGATTGATGATACACCGGCGGCAAAGGCTGGTTTACAAGCGGGGGATTATATCAGCCATATTGATGGTGTTTCTGTGGTGGGTATGAGTTTAAATGACGCTGTGAAAAAAATGCGCGGGAAACCGAAAACAAAAATTAAACTGGGCATTTATCGTAAAAATAAAAAGCCCTTTACTGTGACTTTAACACGGGATGTTATTAAGGTTCAGTCTGTGAAATTTGAAGCCAAAGGGGACGTGGGCTATATTCGTATTTCAACGTTCAGTGATGGGACGGGCGATAAAGTTAAACAAGCCATTCAAGACCTTACCAAAACAATCGGTTCAGATAAATTAAAAGGTTTTGTGTTGGATTTACGAAATAATCCGGGCGGATTATTGGATGAAGCCGTTGCCGTTTCTGATTTATTTTTGGATAAAGGCGAAATTGTATCCACACGTTCACGGGCTCCGGAAGATACCTTACGTTTTTCGGCCAAAGAAGGGGATGAAACAAAAGGATTGCCTTTGGTGGTTTTAATTAATGAAGGATCCGCCAGTGCGTCTGAAATTGTTTCTGGTGCTTTACAGGATCATAAGCGGGCTGTGGTGGCCGGTTTAAAATCTTTCGGAAAAGGATCGGTGCAAAGTGTTCGCCAAATTCCGGGGTTTGGGTCCATTAAACTGACTACGGCCAGATATTATACGCCCTCTGGAAATTCTATTCAGGCCAAAGGCATTACTCCGGATGTGGAAATTCCCCGGGCTAAGTTGGAAGTTTATCCTGTCTTAACGGGATATAGTGAAGAAAATTTGGAAGGGGCGCTGGATTTAGATCATGCCCCTGAAGCCAAAAATCCATTTGATGAGGACGAACAAAAAGATAAAAAAGAAACGGAAAAAACAGATTATCAATTGGATCGGGCTTTGGATTTAGTGCGTGGTATTTGGGTAGCCAATCAAAGGGAAGGATAAATGTCAAACTATCGTGATGCTGTGGGATTGATGATTATTAATCAGGATAAAAAGGTGTTTTTAGCCTATCGTGCTTGGACACAAAATTCTGCTTATCATTGGCAAATGCCCCAAGGGGGAATTGATCCCGGGGAAACGCCCGAACAAGCCGCTTGGCGTGAAATGTATGAAGAAACAGGTATTACCCAAAGTTGTGCCAAAATCATTAAAGTATCCGACAATTGGTATACCTATGATTTACCGGATAAAACGCATAAAAAAATTGACGGGGAACGCCAAAAATGGTTTTTAATACTTTTTACAGGGGTGAAAAAAGATATTAACTTAAAAGTTCAAAAACGTCCTGAATTTATTCGTTTTCGGTGGGCTGAACCGCAAAAAGCCCCTCACTTAATTATTCCTTTTAAAAAGCAAGTCTATGATCAGGTTTTGTCCGAATTTATGCCTGTGATTCGGGAATTAAAAGTGGAATAAAAAAGGCCATCCAAAAGGATGGCTTGAGGAATAAAATTTTTTATTGTTGATTTGGTTCTTTGGAAACAATCACCATCGCTTCACGTAAAACACGATCTTCTAACATATAACCTGTTTGGAGTTGTTCAATAATTGTTCCATTGGGTTTGGATGGGTCTTCAACTTGTTGAATGACTTGATGTTTGTCGGGGTTAAAAATAGTGCCCATATCTTGCATTTGTTGGACGTGGTGTTTTTCCAAAGCGCTCAATAAAAGTTTATGGGTCATTTCAATGCCTTGAAAAAATCCCGCAAAAAAAGGAGGCAGTTGTTCACTCATTTT
>JAZUJZ010000041.1:0-2409 GCA_045643025.1 Alphaproteobacteria bacterium | reverse complement strand
AGGGCTGTTTAACAGAAAGTAAATTAGAGTTAACACTGGAAATGGATTTGCCGACTTTCATTCAGATTGCTATTTGCCAAAATCCCGCCCTGAACAGAGATTATATGTCCGTGAAAATGTCTGAAGCCGGTTTAGGGGTTGCAAAGGGAGATTATTTACCTACCATAGATGCTAAAGGAAGTATCTCAAAACAAATCACAAAAACACAAGGAGAGGATAGGGAAAATTCTTCTCCTTATTCGGCAAACATAGGATTAGATTGGTTGTGGTATGATTTTGGGAAAAGAGGGGCTACCACTGATCAAATGCGTGCTTATCTGACATCGGATTCTTTAACCTATAATGCAGCGTTGCATGATACAATGTTGGCGGTTAATCAGGCCTATTTTGATTTGTTGTCCAATCAAGAAGTATTAAAGTCTGCCCAAGAAACAGTGAAGTCCTATAAAAAATCTTATGAAGAAACAGATAAGCGTTTTCAATTGGGCATGGTTTCTTTAAGTGATAAACTTTTGGCACAAACCACTTATCAAAAATCCGAATTAGAAGTTTTAAAGGCGGAAAATGCCATTGAAAAAGCGGGGGCTACTTTGGCTTCATTACTGAATTTGCCAACAGACACCAAATTTCATTTAGTGATTCCCTCTAAGGATAAAGATCACGATATTACCACATTAAATACAGGTATGTCTGTGCAACAAATGATGGATAAAGCATTGGAAATGCGACCAGAGTTAAAAAATGCCCAAAGCCAACAAGAAGCCGCCAAATATGGTATTGATATTGCCAAAGCAGGCCATTATCCGAAACTTTCTGTGACTGCATCGGCGGGACATAACGATGTGTGGTCCGGTGATGATTTATATCGTCAAACGGCGGGTGTCGGTTTATCTTTATCTGTTCCTATTTTTAATGGTTTTTCAACTTCATATAATGTAGATAAAGCCCGATATCAATATGAAAAAAGTGTGGCGACGGTGACTGATATAACAGATATGGTCAAAAAGGAAGTTTATACGTCCTATCAAGATTATAAGACCGCTGTGTCGGCTTATCGGGTAAATCAAAAGGTTTTGGAATCCGCCAAAGAATCAGAACGAGTGGCTTTTAAGTCATATCAAGCCGGAAAGGAAAGTATTTTAAATTTATTGACCTCTCAAGCACAGTTGGCAAATGCTCGACAGGATTTGGCTGTTTCTTTTTATAAGGTTTTAACCAGCAAAGCGACCCTCTATCGGGCTATTGGTCAATACTAGGGTTTCGTTATGGTTCATTGTTGTCCGAAATGTATGGCTCGGCAAATTAAGAAAAATGGTTTTGTCTTTGGCACACAACGTTACTTATGTAAACAATGTGGTTTTCAATTTACCAAAGCCGCACCCCATGGCAAAGATACCAAGCAAAAGGCCATGGCTTTATCACTTTGTCATTTAGGCGTTTCCGCACATCAGGTGGCAAAGATTTTGTCTGTTACCCCGACGACAATTGCCCGATGGCAAAAAGAATTTCCCCATAATATTCCGTATACGTTTTTGAATGTTTCTCATTTGCGAGAAATGGAAGAAACAACATTAAAATCATATATCAGCCAGTTGTATATTCACAGCAAAAAGAACTTTTTAATTGCGCACAATACGCTGCCCGGTGGGTATCAAGTGGATCTTTTAATTCAAAATCAACAGCGTGCGGATCATAGGGATCAAAAACAATTGATGATTTGTGGGTTTGGTGATTCTATTTTAGAGGGTGTGATTCATGATGCCCAAACAAATCAATATCATATTTTACACAATAATTTTGTGGCGTTATCCGGCAAAAAATTGAATCTGAAATGGGAAAATTTTGCACGTCATGGTGCAACTGTTTTACAGGGGATTCGTTCTTTAGAACGTCATCAAAGTCAAATTAAAGGATGTGATTATTTATTGCTTTCCTTTGGTTCAAACGAGAGTAATTTTGATTGGAATCAAGTGTCCTCTTTCCCAACAAAAAAACATTTACCCCAAATGGATTTGGATGCTTTTCATCAACAATATGTGCGCTTAATTCATATGATTCAAAAAATGGGGAAAATGCCCGTTTTGTTATCAATGGTTCCCGTGGGGTCCTCTGCCTTTTTTCAATCGGTCAGCAGGGGAAGAAATGCACAAAATATTCTCAAATTTTTACGGGGTGATATCGGGAATATCTATCGGTGGCATAGTATGTATAATTTGGAGGTTTTTAAAGTTGCCCAAGAAACAAATGTTCCTGTGATTGATATAACGGGCTGTTTTTTGAAAGAATTGGATTACAGTCAATTTTTATGTGATGACGGGGTTCATCCCAATGAAAAGGGACATGCGTTAATTGCACGGACACTGGGTGAATTTTATCGTTCATATTTTAAATAATGTTTTTTTATTTTAT
>JAZUJZ010000040.1:0-4948 GCA_045643025.1 Alphaproteobacteria bacterium | reverse complement strand
GTTATATGCATCTACATAATAACCATGGGCAATTAAATAATACTCATAATGATGAACATAATGGTTTTGATGGTGGAACGATTGATTTTAAGAAATTATTAAAATTGACACAACAATATTGTCCTAAGGCAAAATTAGCGGTTGAATGTCATTTAATTGATTCCGAAAAAACTATTGAATTTTTAAAAAATAATTTGATAGGTAAATAGTATGGAAAATTGGGAAAAAGCATTATATAAGTTTTTAACAAAATATCGAAATAAACCCTATTTTGAAGGGGCTATTTTATGTGGTAGTTATGCAACAGGCAATCAAAATAAATTTTCAGATATAGATGTACATATCATTATTTCAAATACTCAAAAGTGGCGTGAACGTGGAAATGTGGAAATAGATGGATTTTTAATGGAATATTTTATTAATCCTGTTCAACAAATACAAGAAGAATTTAAAAGTGATATCCCCAGGGGGCGAATACATTGTGCCAATATGTTTGCCTTTGGAAAAATTCTGTTAGATAAGCATGGATATTTAAAGCAATTACAACATGAGGCCCAAGTCTTTTTTAAAAAAAGATTACCTAAATATAAAAAATCAGATTTAAAGTTTGATATTTATGGTGTATGGAGTTTGATGGATGAGCTAAATAGTTTATCAGATGAAAAAAAGTCTGTATATTTAGTATATAATAAGTTGTTGGAAAATTTGATGCTTTTATATTTTAAAAACAATAGAATTCCAAAAATTTCATTAACTAAAATTGAAAAAATCTTAGGAGAAACTGCTTTCACTGAGAGATATCATATTCAAAAATTACCTGATAAAAAATTCACAAAGTTATTTTTGGATGCACTTCATGGTCAAAATGTTCAAAGTATACAAAAACTATATGATTTTGTTATTCGGGATCTCGGAGGATTTGATATAACAAAATTCAAGTTAAAGGGAAAATTGGGATGAACACAATGGCTTTGATAATGGAACGATTAATTTTAAAAAGCTTATAAAGTTGGTTAAACAGCATTGTCCAAAAGCCATGTTAACTGTTGAAACAAATTTTGATGGGGCAGAAAAATCTTAATACTTTACTTGTATAAAATAAAGCCCTTCGGCGGGGGCTGTTTGCCCGCCTTTTTTCCTGTCCTTGGCCTCAAAGGCAGTTTGAAAATCTGGGATGGACCATTTCCCCGATCCCACCAAAACCAGCGTGCCGATGATATTGCGCACTTGATGATATAGGAAAGAACGGGCTTTTATAACCATTTGGACTTCTTCGCCTTTGCGTTTTAGCTCAATAAAATCCAAAGTCTTTATGGGACTTTTTGCTTGGCAATTGGCCGCCCTGAAAGTGGAAAAATCGTGTTTGCCAAGGAGAAGTTGGGCCGCTTCATTCATCTTTTTGATATTTAGTTTTTGATTGATAAACCACACACGTCCTTTGTTGAGGGCCGGCGGATAGGGGGTATTTTGAATCCGATAGAGGTAAGTGCGCTGGATGGCCGAAAAACGGGCATGAAACTCTTCATCCACTTTTTCTAATTTTTTAATCACCACAGGATTTGGACGCATCAAAGAATTGATAGAATAAATAAATTCTTTGGACTTTAATTTTTTATCACAATCAAAGTGGGCGACTTGCCCTAAAGCATGAACACCGGCGTCTGTGCGACCGCTGCCACAAACGGGCGTTTCTGTCCTGAAATAAGTTTTAAGGGCAGTTTCTAAAACATCTTGAACACTGGGCTGACCTTCTTGTTTTTGCCAACCGATAAAAGGAGTGCCGTCATATTCTATGGTAATTTTATAGCGCATTTTAGTCCCGTGTCAGCCGATTTCCCAATAAAAAGTCGTGGAGAGAAGAGGGCTTTTTCCCTTCTTTTTGTAAGCAAAGGGGCTTTAATGCTTTGTTTCCACAAACAAAAACTTCTTTTTTATTCTCGGGAATATCAACCACTTCGGCTTTTAAAATAAAGACACGTTTTCCTTGGGAGAAGTAATAGCCCTTTCCCAAAGCCCGAATATCCCGTTCAATTTGTTCAACCGACTTAGACCAATCAATTTTCATCTCTTCTTTTTCAACTTTTTGAGCATAACAAGCCCCTGTTTCATTTTGCGCCACAGGGGTGGGTTTTTCTTTTAAAACTCTTAACAGCATAGGGATAGCCATTTGGGTAAGTTTTTCGCCCAAAGAATCACTGGTTTCATCGGGAGCTAAATCCACTTTTTCTTGTAAAAACAGAGCTCCCGTATCCCAACCTTTATCTAGCTTCATAATGCTGACCCCCGATTGTTTGTCGCCCGATTGAACAGTCCGCACGATAGGGGCAGCCCCTCGCCAACGAGGAAGTAGAGATGGATGTATATTAATACAACCCATCGGGGTGAGATTTAAAATTGCTTCAGGAATCATCATGGCATAGGCATAAACAATAATCGCCTCTGCTTTAAATTCAGCCAGTCTTTTTTGTTCAGTTTCATCTTTTAAAGTGGCGGGTGTAAAAACAGGAATTTGATGCATTTCGCCCCATTCATGAACGGCACTTTTTTTAAGTTTCATACCATGTCCGGCGGGTTTAGGGGCGCGTGTATAAATGGCCACGATTTCATGTTCCTTGGATAAAGCCTCCAAGACGGGTAAAGTAAAGGCGGGGGTGCCCATAAAAATCAGTTTCATTCGGCCTCCTTGGCTTCTTTACGACGCCTTTTTTCTAAATGTTTTAATAATTTATCTCGTTTGAGTTTGGATAAGTGGTCAATAAACAAAATCCCCTCTAAATGATCCAGTTCATGTTGAATGGCAACGGCCAATAACCCTGTGGCAGAACGTTGTTGCGTTTTACCATGTTTATCTGTGTATTCTACCACGACTTTGACCCAACGTTCCACATCGGCATACCCACGGGGGAGCGATAAACATCCCTCTGATTGACAACCTGTTTCTTCGCTATGGGAAATAATGACGGGATTGACCATTTGTAAAACATCCGGTTTTTCGTCTTTGTCGGCACAATCAATGACAACCAAACGTTTGGCTAATCCCACTTGATTGCCCGCTAAACCGACCCCATGACTGGCATACATTGTTTCCAACATATCATCCAAAGTTTTAATAATTTCAGGGGTGATTTTGGGGACTTTTTCCGCTTTTTGACGTAGGATAGGTTCCGGAATTTCAAAAACTTTTAATTTTGTCATTTTTCCTCTTTCTTTTTGTTTGAAAGTATTATACAGTAAAATCAAACAAAAAGCAAAGGAGAATTCTATGAAACGTCTGTTTGTCGGTATTCAAATCCCCCCTGAGGTTCAAAAAACACTACAAGAACTTTCCCCAAATTTGACGGGGGCGTTATGGAAAACCCCCGAAAAATATCATTTAACACTGGCTTTTATCGGTAATGTTAATGAGCCCACCGCGTTAGAGGTTGAACGAGAATTATCCTATGTGCGTTTTCCGGCCTTTTATATGGCTTTGCATGAAATCGGTTATTTTGAAACAGGCGATATTCCCCACCATTTATGGACAGGAATTACCCCTGATAAAGCCCTGAGAGAACTGCAAGAAAAAGTAGCCAATGCGGTTCGTAAAGCGGGGGCCGATGGTCAAGATAAATTCAAATTTCATCCCCATGTTACCTTGGCAAAATTGATGGGAACACCAATGACGTCTGTGTTTGAATATATTTCACAAAATAATTTGTATCATTCCCCCGAATGGCAAGTGTGTTCTTTTTGTTTGTTTGAAAGTCATGCCCGAGAGGATGGAGAAGGAAAGTATTATACCGTTTTACATGAATATCCATTAAATTTGGTTTAGTATAAAAGGGAAAATATGAAAAAAGATAAAAAAATCAGTAAAAAAAACTACTCTTTTTGGGTGAAGTTCATTTTTTTTCTAGGGCTTTCATGGTTTATTATTCCAATGGCTATCATGGGTGTTTTTCGGATACCGCTTGAAGTTTCGTGTGATGCCTTTTGTTTGAGATTACGCGGAACTTTTGAGGTGCTTTTATTTGGATTTTTTGTTTTTTTATGTTGCAATTATCCACGAAAAATTTATTCAAAATGGCAAAAATATGTGTGTTGGAGCATTATTGTATTGGATACATTGGCTTTTTTCTGTATGATTTCAGCCGGGATGGGAGTGTAATAAAAAAATGTTAAAAATTAACCAAAAATTAACTTTTTTATTATAATATGGGGTAAGGATAAAAAGAAGGGGTCATGCGCATTTTTAAAACTCTGTCTGCTTTTATTGTTGCTCTGCTGCCTATCGGAGTATGGGCACAGTCTGTGGGAGATGTTCAGTATATTTATGCTCGGGCCTCTATGGGCGATGTTAATAGTCTGCGCACCTATACCTATCAACATGGTTCATTGGATATTACGGATGAAGATGGTAATTCCCCCTATTGTATGGCTGTATATTTGAATAATTATACGGCGATGGATACTTTGGCTCAAGCGGGGGCGAATACACATGTCAATTGTTCGGAACATTATCATCGCATTGATGAGGGGGATATCTACAGTGCGGCCTCTCATGCTGATACAAAACAGTTGGGACAATGGCAAAAGGGTGGTATTTTTATTGATGTGGTGGATAGTGATGGGAATACAGCCCTTTGTGAGGCAGTTTTAAAACATGACTGTGTGGCTATTGATACGTTATTAAAGGCGGGGGCTAATCAATATCATGGGTGTTTTCATAATATTCCGGAAGAGGTCAAAAGAACACTCAACTGTAAAGAGGTGGTGCGTGATTGGTCCAGGGTAGGTATGACTTTATTGGGGGGTGCGCTGGTGGCGGGCGTGGCTTATGCGGCGGCCAATGGAGGAAGCGGTTCCGGATCTTTAAGTTGTGAAGACGGGGAACATTGGAATGGTCAAGAATGTGTTCATTGTGACCCTGATGAATTTTGGGACACAAAGGATGCCAGGTGCCATCATT
>JAZUJZ010000039.1:0-7784 GCA_045643025.1 Alphaproteobacteria bacterium | reverse complement strand
AATGGATAAACAGCATACACTGATACGCATAATTTCATAAAGTGGACAATGATGAAAATAAAACGTATTGTATTTGCAATACTTCTCAGTATCTGCCTTTCGGCCCGTGCCGATAATTATGCCGGTTTAGGTTTTGGATACAGTTGGAATGGCGGACACGCCTATACCAATTCAACAAAATATGATTTCAAATCATTTTCAAAAATGTGGTCATTCTTTGTGGGAAAGGTCATTCCAAACCAATGGTTTGATTTGCGTTTGGATGCCGAATACCTTAACTTAGATGCGCATGTAGAACATGGCCGCACACGTCAATTCAAATCTGTGATGGCAAATGCAACCGGGATTATTCCGGATACAGGTTGGTTGGCCGAACCCTATGTCGGTATGGGATTAGGATATGCCCGTTTTGACCACAACAACACCATTGCATTACAAGCCATTGGCGGATTGGAATATGTTTTTGAACAATGGCCCATTGCAACTGATGTGGAATATCGCCATCTGTGGTTAAATGAACATGGTGGAAAAAATCGGGAAAATTCATCCAGATTTAATTCCGATACCCTGATGTTGAAATTAAAATACTTTTTTTAATACCCATTAAAAACTTTTATAAGACAGGTCCCCACGACCTGTCTTTTTTACTTGCATTTTTCCATTGTTTGTTTAGAATAATCTATATAGTATTAAGGAGTTTTTATGTCGACATTAATTCGCTTTCTGAACACATTAGGCCGAGTGATGATGCATTTTTTTGAATCCGCCGGTGATTTAATGCTCTTTACAATCAACAGTGTTTTTTCCCTGTTTCATCGTCCGTTTTATGCCAAAGAATTTTTCAAACAAATGATTGAGATTGGCTTTTATTCTCTTCCGGTCGTCGCCCTAACAACCCTGTTTTCCGGTATGGTTATTGCAATTCAAACCTATGAAGCGGTCAGCAAATTTTCCGCAGAGGGGGCCGTTTCCATGGTGGTATTAGTGGCTGTCACACGAGAACTGGCACCCGTCATGGCGGCCTTAATGGTTGCCGGACGAATTGGAGCCGCTATGGCGGCCGAACTTGGCACCATGCGTGTCAGTGAACAAATTGACGCTTTATCCACTTTGAATACGGATCCGGTGAAATATTTAATTGTCCCACGTGTTTTGGCGGGAATTTTAATGATGCCTGTGTTGGTTTTAATTGGGGATATTTTAGGGGTCTGTGGAGGATATTTGGTCGGGGTTTATAAGATGGATTTTAATGCAACCACTTACTTGATTAACACATGGAATTACCTGAAACCCATGGATATTATTTCCGGTCTGGTGAAAGCGGGCGTTTTTGGTTTTTTGATTACCTTATTGGGATGTTATAACGGTTTTAAATCTCAAGGTGGGGCTCAAGGTGTGGGACGGGCCACGACAAATGCTGTTGTTTCCGCCAGTATTTTAATTTTAATCTTTAACTATTTACTCACTGAGGCCTTTTTTAACATGTAAGGATACCCCATGAAAACACCACAAATTGAATTAAATAATATACATAAAAGTTTTGGTCGAAAACAGGTTTTAGCCGGATTAGATTTACAGGTTTTAAAGGGTGAATCCGTTGTGATTATCGGCGGCTCAGGAACAGGCAAATCGGTCACCCTGAAATGTATTTTGGGATTACTAAAACCCGATAAAGGAACCATTCGCTTTCATGGTTCACAAATTGGTATGCTCTTTCAAGGGGCGGCTTTATTTGACAGTCTTTCTGTCTGGGAAAATGTGGCTTTTGCCCTGCTGCAACAAAAAAATATGACAAAGGAAAAAGCCAAAAAAATTGCCATCCAAAAATTGGCAGAGGTTGGTTTAACCGCCGATGTGGCAGAGGTATATCCTGCCGATTTATCGGGCGGAATGAAAAAACGTGTCGGCTTGGCACGAGCCATTGCCACAAATCCGGACACCCTGTTTTTTGATGAACCAACCACCGGATTAGACCCGATTATGTCTGATGTCATTAATGATTTAATTGTGCGTTGTGTGAAAAAATTGGGAGCAACAGCTTTAACCATAACCCATGATATGCAAAGCGCCCAAAAAATCGCCGACAAAATTGCCATGTTACATCAGGGAAAAATTATCTGGATAGGAACTGTTAAAGAATTAAAAACAACAAAAAATCCGTATGTGCGTCAATTTGTGGCCGGTTCCGCCAAAGGTCCCATTCAAATGGAAGTCAAGGTGGATAAATGAATAACTATTTTAAACATTTAGAACATTTTACGAGTATTTTTTTTCTAATAATTTTTTGTTTTAGAATGCTTCACCAATTTTTAACTGAAAAAACATACTCAAAATTGGATATTAAAATTATTCAAAAAAACAAAGAAATCATCAAAAGAATATGTAAATTTTATAGATGTTATACAATCCCAAAAGAATACGAAAAATCAATACTTTCTATTATGTTAATCCATTATAATATTGTTCAAATATTTACACTGATATTGATATTTTTCCTGTGGATGATAGTCAGAGACAATAGATTTTTAGACCTTATTTTAATTGCTCTGTTAGGTTTTATTTTTCCTTTATTTAACATCTTAAATACAACAAAATTTCCCAAAAAGGAACTGGGGATTTTTTATTTATCCTCTATACTAACCCTTATTTTATGTTATTTTACTTTACAAATAAAAAATAATTGGACTAAGTTAATAATAATTATTTTTCTGTTAGAAATTATTTTATATCTTACCAAAAAAACGAAAGATTACTTTTATTTTTTGACAGTATTTACAAAAAAAGACTTGGATATTTTATTACCTAAACAAAAACATTATAAATATCCTCTACACAAAAGGAAAAGATAAAATGAAAAAAACAACGCACTTTGTTTGCCAAAATTGTGGGACTGTTTATCCCAGATGGGTGGGACAATGTTCGGCGTGTGGTCAATGGAATACCATTCAAGAAGAAACAATTCAACAAACGGACAGTCCCACAGCCACCGGCGGACAAAACGGGAAACAGATTCAATTTTCAGATTTACGAGGGGCTCCGGAGATTTTATTTCGTTTAAAGACACAAATCACAGAACTGGATCGTGTGTGTGGCGGGGGCTTAGTTCCCGGTTCTGTGATTTTGGTTGGTGGAGATCCCGGTATCGGAAAATCTACCCTGTTATTACAAACGGTGGCCGCCCTGACGCAATCTGTTACTAAAGACGGACACGCCACAAAATGTGTTTATATTTCCGGAGAAGAATCTATAGATCAAGTAAGATTACGGGCGATGCGTTTAGGTTTGGCTGATACCCCCGTTCAACTGGCCAGTGAAACACATCTGAGAAATATTGTTGCTTCATTGGATACAGAAAATACCCCCGATATTGTCGTTATTGATTCCATTCAAACAATGTATTCGGATATGATTGAATCGGCCCCGGGAACAGTTGGACAGGTTCGTGCCTGTGGACACGAACTCATACGGTTAGCAAAAAAGAAAAATTTTGTGTTGTTTTTGGTGGGACATGTGACAAAAGAAGGGACATTAGCCGGTCCCAGAGTTTTGGAACATATGGTAGATACCGTTTTGTATTTTGAAGGTGACAGAGGTCATCATTTCCGTATTTTACGCAGTGTGAAAAATCGTTTTGGGGCCACCGATGAGATTGGTGTATTTGAAATGACGGATAAAGGATTAAATGAAGTCCCGAACCCTTCAGCTCTCTTTTTGGCCGACCGTCAAGGAAATGTTTCCGGCAGTTGTGTGTTTGCAGGTATTGAGGGAACACGTCCCATGCTGGTGGAAATTCAAGCATTGGTTGCCCCGATGGGAGGCAACACACCACGACGGGCTGTGGTGGGATGGGATGGGAACAGATTAAATATGTTACTTGCTGTTTTGGAAACACGTTGTGGTGTGTCTTTAAGCAATAAAGATATTTTTTTGAATGTGGCGGGAGGCATGCATTTATCTGAACCAGCGGTAGATTTAGCCGCTGTTATGGCTATTTTATCCAGTTCTTTTAATCATCCCCTGCCCTCGGATATGGTCTTTTTTGGGGAAATCGGCCTATCGGGAGAAATCCGAAATGTCCCCCAATCTGATTTAAGATTAAAAGAGGCGGGAAAATTGGGTTTTTCAAAGGCCCTGGTTCCCCCGAATAAAAATAAAAAAACAACATATAAAACAACCGAAATTGGTAACTTAAAAACTTTACTCACTTTTTTTAAACAAGGAGGTTCATAATGGGATTGATTGATATTATTGTCGGATTCATTATTCTTATTTCGGTGATATTTGCCCTCTATCGTGGATTATTACGGGAATTGTTGGGCATTTCCAGTTGGATTTTGGCGGGATTGGGGGCTTTGTATATTTATCATCCTGTGTCCCTTTTGTTACAAGGAAAAGTGGAAAATGAACGCCTGTGGAACATCGGATTATCCATCTTAGTCGCTTTAATCATCTTAATTATTATGACCATTATTAATGCCCATATTACAAAAAAATTACGTAAAAGTTCATTATCCGGATTGGATCGCCTGCTGGGTATTGCCTTTGGCGTGGCACGGGCTGTTTTATTGATTGTATTGGTATGGCTCTTTACCTCACAAATGGCCTTTACAAAAACACAAATAGAAAAAATGAATCAAGACAATATATCCGTTGTCTATATTCAACAACTATCAGATATGACGGAAAAATTGTTACCCAGTCATTTACAAACAGATTTAAAAAAGAAACCGAAACCTGCCCACCAACCCACAATACAAGAGGTTGAATATCGTGAAAAGGATCGACAGGATATGGAAAAAATGATGGAAGAAATGATTGAAATTGAGGAGTAAAAATGACATATATTGAAACAAAAGATTTGGTTGAAATTGCCAAAGATCTCATTGAGGCACGCTTTGACACACAGGGTCATCACAGTGTTGTGGCGGCCGTTTTATTAACCAAGTCCGGACACATTTATCCGGCATTAAATACCGGAACGACACAACCGTCTGTCGCCACCTGTGCTGAAATTATTGCTATCGGAATGGCCAATACAGCCGAGGTAAATATGGAAATTGATACAATTGTTGCCGTTCGAGATGTGCCAAGTTATGTCATTTCCCCTTGTGGTAAATGTCGGGAATATATTGCCGATTACGGGCCCAACGCAACCGTTGTTATTCCGGCAAAAAATAAACGGGGTTGGACAACAGCCAAAATTAAAGAACTTCTTCCCTGTAAATATGAAAAGAAAAAAAGATGATTGAAATTCGGGCTATTGGTAAATTAAAAACAGGCAGTTCGGAACAAAATATAATCAACGACTACCTGAAAAAAACACGAGAAAAAGTCGTGATAAAGGAATTTATTGAGAAAAAGAACCTCTCTGATTCAGAATTAAAAAATGCTGAGGCCGATTTGCTCCTTTCCCATTTAAACGGAAACGATTTTGTTGTGGCTTTAGATGAGCACGGAAAAACACTTTCTTCACGAGAATTGGCCACACAACTGAAAACCATTAAAGATCAAGCCCGTTCCATTGTGTTTTTAATTGGGGGTGCCAATGGTCATGGAGAAGCGGTTAAAAAAAGGGCAAATTTAATGCTTTCTTTCGGTCGGATGACCCTCCCCCACTTTTTAATGCGTGTTGTTTTAATGGAACAAATTTATCGGATGACCACAATCTGGGCCGGCCACCCTTATCATCGGGATTAAGAAAGTCAGATAATCTATAAGCCGGGTTCTGTCGTGAACAATCATTCGTCTGGTAACTTGATTACTCAAGCACTCAAGCAACCTACCTCTTGACAGCCGAATCAGGACTTTCGTTTGAACCTGTAATTTATCCGATCACAGGGCTGTCTAAATTTGGTCTTGCTTTCAATAGGGTTTGTCGTGCCATAAAACCTCTCGGTCTATGCGGTGAGCTTTTACCTCGCCGTTTCACCCTTACCCATTCAAGATGGGCGGTTTGTTTTCTGCGACACTTTCCATCGGGTCACCCCGCCCGGACGTTATCCGGTATTGTGTCCTTTAAAAGCCCGGACTTTCCTCCAACTTTTCAGTCAGCGATTGTCCGATTATCTGACCCCTTTATTATAAACGAAAGACAAAAAAAAGTCAAATTAACGCATCACTGTCTTTTTAATAATAACTTTTTCTTGCACCACAGGTGTTTGAACAACCACCTTTTTTTTCACAACAACGGTTTTTTCTGCAGGGACTACAGTCGTTCCGCCACCGACAAGTCCGGAAATAAATCCACCGATTAAGCCCCCCACAAAAGCACGAGCTTCTGCCTTTTTATGACTATGATGCACGTGATGTATAGGAGCAGGGCGAGCCGCCCGTCTGGGGGCTGCCTCAGCATTCTTTATCGGAGCAGCAATAGACGTAATAGCCAATCCAGCCATCATGAGTGTTTTTTTCAAATTCATTTTATTCCTTTCATATAAATAGACCTATTTTTCTTTTAACATAACTTTTCACGCCGGTCAAGTAGTTTTTCTTGCTATTTTACCACTTTTTTTATATAATACCCCTATGACAGAATTATCAAAAATCCGTAATTTTTCAATTGTGGCGCATATCGATCACGGTAAAAGCACTTTAGCCGACCGACTCATTCAAAAATGTGGCGCTGTTTCCGATCGTGAAATGAAAGCCCAAATTTTGGATAATATGGATATTGAACGGGAAAGGGGCATTACAATTAAAGCCCAAACCGTTCGCTTAAAATACGGGGATTATATCTTAAACCTGATTGATACCCCGGGACACGTGGATTTTGGTTATGAAGTCAGCCGTTCTTTACACGCTTGTGAAGGTTCATTATTGGTTGTGGATGCGACACAGGGGGTAGAGGCACAGACCTTGGCCAATGTTTATAAGGCCTTGGATGCCAATCATGAAATCATTCCCGTCATCAATAAAATTGACTTACCCGCCGCCGATCCGGACAGAGTTAAAAAACAAATTGAAGATGTCATTGGATTGGATTGCACAGATTGTCCCTTGATTTCCGCCAAAACGGGTGTAGGTATTGATGAGGTTTTGGATGTGATTGTCAATCGCTTACCGGCCCCAGAGGGAAATCCAACCAATCCCTTAAAAGCCATGTTGGTAGATTCGTGGTATGACCCCTACTTGGGTATTGTGGTTTTGGTGCGTGTGGTGGATGGAGTTTTACATAAAAATGAACAAATCAAGTTTATGTCCACAGGCGCCACCTATAAAGTAGAACGATTGGGTTATTTTACCCCGAAAATGCAAGATACCAACGAATTATCTGCCGGTGAATTGGGGTTTGTGATTTGTGGTGTTAAAACCATTGGTGAAACAAAGGTAGGCGATACCATTACAGATGAAAAAGTTCCCTGTGAAACAGCCCTGCCAGGATTTAAACCCAGTCAAAGCGTTGTCTTTTGTTCCATGTTTCCGGTGGATATGTCGGATTATGAAGCGTTAAAAGAAGCCATTGAAAAACTACAACTCAACGATGCCAGTTTTCAATTTACCCCCGATAAATCCATGGCTTTGGGGCAGGGGTTCCGTTGCGGATTTTTGGGACTTTTGCACATGGAAATTATCCAAGAACGCCTCAATCGTGAATTTAATTTGGATTTAATTACCACAGCCCCATCGGTCGCCTATAAGGTCTATAAAACAAATAAGACGATGCTGACCATGCATAATCCTGCCGATATGCCGGATGTCACAACAATTGATAAAATTGAAGAACCATGGGTAAAGGCCACGATTTTAACCCCTGATGAATACTTGGGTTCTATTTTACAACTTTG
>JAZUJZ010000038.1:0-3857 GCA_045643025.1 Alphaproteobacteria bacterium | reverse complement strand
GCATTTTTTGATGTAATAAATCTTCTTCACAACGCATTTCTGGGGTCAGAATAAAAATATCATTGACTTCTGAAACAGAAGGAATAACCACATCTGATTTTTTTTGCTTTAACTCGGCCGATAACATTGTTCGGATAGAGTCTAAAATTTCATCTGTTGTCATTTCTGTGTCTGTCATGTTATTCCTTAATCTATTCCATAGCCCAACCATTTGTTTTTTACAGACTCGTAATACTCTTTTGGATTGTAGGGTGTTACCTCTAATCCTAAAGTTTGAGGATTCATTCTGCCAATAGCTGACATCAAGGTAAAAGCAGCCACAATTTCATCGTGATGTAAGCGCACTAAACTCACTTGATTATCCAGATGTTCTTGTTCGGCATCCAAGACATCCAAGACTGTTCTGGAACCGACTTTTGCTTCACGAATCACACCTTCTAAAGCCATTTTTGAGGCCTTAATTTGTGATTGAATAGAGGCCACCTGGGCTTTACTGGCAGTATAATTTTCCCAAGCACTAACGACCTCAGCGTGAACATCTTGAACGGTTTTATTCCACAAAATACGATATCTGTTTTCGGACAATTTTGATTTCCGAATATCCGAATATTCTGCCCCCGTTTGATACAAAGGAACAGCCAAATTGGCATTGACTTTCCAATAATCATTTCGGTCAAAGGAAGTATTTTCTTCCATCCTGCCCGCTGCTGCCCCCAAGTAAATAGAAGGAGATAAAATCCCCTTTTTCGCACTCACGGTATATTCTGCAGCTTTAGTTGCATATTGGGCGGCTAAAATTTTTGGATTATTTTTCATCGCTAAATCCATCGCCTCTTCCAGAGATTCAGGTAAAGAAATCCCCGTTTCATGAACATCTTGAAGATTATGTGGTTCAACCCCCACCACACTGTAAAACAGGGCTTGTGACATCTTTAAGTTTCCTTCAGCCCGAATACGATTAGCCGTAGCACCGGCAGAGCGTGCCTCAGATTGTGCTACATCCGTTTTTGTTAAATCACCCGCCTTAAAGCGCTTTTTATAGGATTCCATATGTTTTTTTAAAACTTTTTCTTGATTTTCCTGTAAATCCAATACCGCTTTATCCCGAATAACATTCATGTAAACCGAAACTGTTTGCAACAACACATCCTGTTCTGTGTTTTGTAAAGTATGACGCCCTGCTTTTACCTGATTTTTGGCCGCCCGAATAGAATTATAGGTAGAAAACCCGGAAAACAAAGGTTGATTGATATTCACTTGAACCGTAGCGGGATTTTTATCGTATGTTGCTTCAGGCATCAGAGAAGATTTTTCATATTCCAATTTATCATGACTGCGTCCAATAGAGGCAGTTGCCGAAATATCCGGTCTGTAGCCAGATTTTGCCTTCGCTACCTCTTCATCGGTCATTTTCTGTCCTGTCCTTTCGGCCGATAAAGTTAAATTATTTTCATACGAATAGGACAAAACCTGATTCAACGTGTCTGCCATAACAACATTGCTCAATAAAACAGAAAGCAGCGCACAAATAGATACTTTTTTCATACTATACCTTTTATCAATATCCTTCTAACTTCTCTTCTATGGTTGTTCCCGGTAAAAAATGAATCAATGGTAACTCTAATAATGTATAGGCACCATATGTTTGACGATTTTTCACATTCACAACGGCCCGAGCCGAAGCCACCATCACATTAGCCGTAAATTCCGGATTGATCCCTTCAACCGTATATTTTTGATTGACTTCCTGCGCTGTCCGTTCCACTTCACCTTCATGATGTAAGGTATTATACTTATTAATATCTTTAACAAAAATAACTTCGGTTAAATCATTAACAAAATAAGGATCATTTTGAATGGCTTTTGCAATTTTGGCTTCATTTTCTTTTTTATCACTTTGGACATAAACACGTCTTTTTTGATTACCACGTCCGTTTGCCAAAGTTAAAGCCACAGCATCAACAACCCCCGGGATTGCTTTAACCGCCGCTGTATGTCCCATACTACGTCCGCCCTGTTCCCCACCAAAGGTCGTCGTTGTCCGACCGGTAATAGACACAATTTTCATTAATGCACGAACAACTGAATCGGTTCCCGGGTCCCAACCCGCAGAAAGAACAGATACAACGTTATGAGATTTAGCCGAAATATCACTTTCTCGATGAAATTTTGGGATATTCTCATGCTCATCATAACTATCCACCGTTGAATATCCCATTTGATGATATTCTAAAATTTTATTTGGAACTTCACGGGAAGGAATACAAAGTAATAAAACATCCGGTTTATCCTTTAATTCAGATACATCCGATACAACCAAAGTATCCTTTAATTCTTCTTTATTTTTATACAAAGAGGCCGGCCGACGAACAACCCCGACCAAACGCATATCGGCATTTTCCGAAATAGCCCGTTTACACCCACGTCCGACATTTCCCCATCCGATAATCGCTACATTGATTTTTTGCATTCCAATTCTCCTGATATTTGTTGATAAAGTCTTTTATAATCTTCACTGGATTTATCCCATGAATAATTCTTTTGCATTGCCATTTCACGCATCCGCTCTATATGATCCGGCCGATCATAATAGGTCGCATTGGCCCACCCTATCGTATTATACAAAGCCCTGGCCGATACATCATGAAACTTAAACCCTGTTCCAACACCATAATACTCATTATAATTCAGAACAGTGTCCTCTAATCCCCCTGTGGAATGAACAATAGGTAAAGCCCCGTAAGTTTGTCCAACCATCTGTGCCAAACCGCATGGCTCATATAAAGAAGGAACCAAAGCAAAATCTGCCCCGGCCGACATCATATGTTCATTTTCCGTTGTATAACCGATATTAACGGCAATTTTTCCGGGATATTTTTTGGGTAAAGAGGAAAAATAATCATGCGCCCATTTTTCTCCCTGTCCCATAATCACAAATTGGGTTTCCATGGTATTCAAAATGGGTTCAATACATTCCGCCAACATTTTGATTCCCTTTTGTTCGGCCAAACGCACACACATTGATACCACCGGACGTTCAACAGAGGCCAATCCCATTTTCTGAACCAGATGTTTTTTATTTTCACTTTTTCCCTCTTGAAAAGTCTTATAGGAATACTTTTCGGGAATAATTAAATCCTTTTTAGGATTCCATAACTTTGTATCAATACCATTTAAAATACCACTTAAATCGGCTTGACGTTCCCGTAACAACCAATCTAACCCCGCCCCATATTCCGGTGTTAAAATTTCCCGGGCATAATTAGGACTGACTGTATTTAATTTATCGGCAAACCGAATTCCACCCTTTAAAAAATTAATACACCCAAAATCCTCAAAGGCACCAGAATGAAAAACATCCCAACCGATTTTAGCATAAGGAATGACATCCGCTCCAAAACGTCCTTGATAAGGTAAATTATGAATGGTTAATAAGGTCTTTGTTTTTTCAAAAAACGGATCATGTTCAAATTTGACATAATACGGGATTAATCCTGTCTGCCAATCATGTAAATGCAAAATAGAAGGTTGAATTTTTAAATCTTTAATTGTCTGCAAAGCAGCCCGACAAAAGAAAGCATAACGATAAGCATTATCTTGATAGGCAAAATGCTGTTTTGGATCATCATAGACCCCTTCTCTATCAAAATATTTATTAAATTCAACAAAATACGTGTCCACTTTCGGAATGTAATGAGAACAATGAACAGAAAAAAATTCCTGACAATTTCCCATATTCACACAGTTCCCTTGCATAATTTTTTTCAGGCCATATTTTTTATAATCAACTTTGGAATAAAGAGGAATAATAACGTTAACATCAACACCTGTTTCAACTAATGATTTTGGTAATGCTC
>JAZUJZ010000037.1:0-5464 GCA_045643025.1 Alphaproteobacteria bacterium | reverse complement strand
TGCGTGGATCTTTGTGGTTATAAACAACTTCATATAACGCTTTACAAATCGGCATATCCACCTTCTCACGCAATTCATAGACAGCCGCCAAAGTCGGTACACCTTCGGCCAACTTTTCAAACAAAGGTCCTTTCACAATACTTTCCCCATAGGCCCGATTATGACTGTGCGGTGAAAATAATGTGGCCTCATAATCTCCCAAATGGGCCAAACCATAGGCACTTTTAGGATTTCCCCCGAAATATTCAATCAAGCGTCCCACTTCAACCGGAGCACGAGCCATCAAGGCCCCCTTTAATCCAGACCAGCCCAAACCATCCAAAATACCCGCAGCCAAGCCAATCACGTTTTTCATAGCGGCGCCTACCTCATTACCGATTAAATCGGCTCCATAGTAGGTTCGGATGAGAGAACTGTTCAAATATTGGGCTACCTGTTGTGTCATCTGTTCATTTTCGGAATCAATCACCACACAACTGGGAATTTCCTGTAAATAATCTTGAACATGACCGGGGCCCATTAAACAAACAACTTGGGCCGAAGGTTGTGTAATTTCTTGGTGAAAAATCTGACTCATCCGAGCACTGGTCTTTTCTTCCAAACCTTTCATAGCCAATAAAAACGTTTTTCCCGTCAGGTCATACTGATTCATTTGACGACACAAACCCCGAAAACCTTGACATCCAATAGATACAATAATGAAATCGTTTTTCAAACACTCACGCATATCTGTTGTTAAAGACACATTCTCAGGCATTTGACAATACCCGTTATTTCCACTTTTAACCAATGATTGATAGGCGGGATCTGCTTCAACCCCTAAAAACAAAACATCAGAATGCAGATACTTGGCACAATAATAGCCCAAAAACCCACCCCAACGTCCACAACCAATCACAGAAATATGTGAAAAATCTGTCATTTTAACCTCCTTTGAATGAAGATTTACTATTAGCAAATTCTCCCCAAAAAATCAAATTAAATCAATAATCATCATTGGGAATGATGGCTTTAGCAAATTTTTTCCCTAATTTGACTTTTTTCAATTTCAATGTCGGAATCGCTTGCACAATCGCATCATGTAGGGGTTTTAAGGCATTAGTATAAAAATGATCCACCTTATCCAATAAACGATAATCAATATTGATATTTTCGGTTAAATCTAATTGCTCGGCCAAAAAAGCCACTGTTTTTTCATCCACAACAGTATCAGCCGATCCTTGCACAATCACACCGGAAGAAGGACAAGGTGTTAAAAAGTTAAAGTCATATAAATTTGTAGGAGGTGTTGCAAAAACGAAACCTTGAATTTCCGGGCGACGCATTAAAACTTGGGCCGCTATCCACGCCCCAAAAGAATATCCCGCTATCCAACATTTATTAGAATCTTCATCTTGAGATTGCAACCAATCCAGCGCCGCAATGGCATCCAATAATTCACCGGCCCCAGTTCCATCAACTGTTCCCTGTGAACGCCCAACCCCATGATAATTGATTCGTAAAACAGAAAATCCCAAATTCACAAAGGCCTGAAAAATAGCATACGTTACTTTATTATTCAGGTTATTTCCTTGCATCGGATTGGGAGGTAATACCAAAACAAAAGGAGCTTTTGGATTTTCCGAACGGAAAAAACGCCCCTCTAATCGTCCGAAAGGTCCTTGAAAAAATACTTCTGACATAGCACTCTCCTGAATTATTTTCTGAATGGTTATTAAATAACATATTTTCATAAAAAAAGCAAGTTTTTTATTGACTTTTCATTTCAAATCGGGTATGATAGGCGTGCTTTGGCGGAATAGCTCAGTTGGTAGAGCGGAGGAATCATAATCCTTGTGTCGGGGGTACAAATCCCTCTTCCGCTACCATTTAACCGATGAGTCTGTGATTCATCGGTTTTTTATATCCGATAATTAAAATGAAAAACACTTGACTTGATAGGGGGATATTTTTTACACTATCTCACAGTTGGAGGTTTTAATGCCAAACACAATACAAAATCTAAACAATATAGACATCATCCAGACGGAAAGATTAAAACTAACCCCCCTCCATCTTGATAATCTTAATCGTTATCTTGATATCGCCAAAAATATGAGAAAAGAGAAGGAAAAAAATCCACAATATTTTTTATATACTCGTTTTGATGATTCTGTAAAAGATTTAAAAAACGCTGTCAAAGAACTGATAACCAGCACAGATAAAATAAAATTACCAGAAATTGCAAAACGATACAATATCTGTTTGCAAGATGAAACAATTATTGGTTATATCGGTTTTTTGTATAATCCACAAAATGAAATAAACAGCGATTTAGGTATTTTTTTGGATCCTGCTTACGAACATAAAGGTTATGCATTTGAAGCAGAAAAATATTTATTAGCCAATTATTTTGTCAATTATGACGATAAAATCTATTTAACAATTCATCCAAAAAATTTCCCATCTTATCGATTAAATACGAAATGCGGGGCTGTCAAAGTTGCCCATACAGAAGAATCAAAATATGGTTCGGAAAGGGATATATTGATTATTACTCGCCCTCAATTTATTCAGACAATCTTTAATAAAAAATTTACAACAACAACAGCAGAAAAACAATTTTTGATGAATTATTTACAAAATTCAAAAGAAAATTCCCCCACGAAATGATTTTAAAACCGAATAAGAGTCAAAGAAAGTCGCCATTTCTGACGACTTTTTCAATTTGGATAGAATTGTCGGATACAATACAAACTATTCTCTTCCTCGGGTCAGTCTTGCATGTTCAAAACGTATAATATCATCCTTTGATTTCAGTCGGAGTTTACCTGACCTATGTTTAACAAACATAAATGAATTGGCAACAGACTTCAGCTTTTTTTTCGTAATTAAACAACCCTCTATCCCTGTGTTATGATTATACCAATCATTAACATATCCCTCTTCTTCTTGAACCCCTTCTTTTTGCCTTATATTATCTAATTCTGTTTTACTGAGATCTCTTATATACAGAACATCTTTATCTGTTGGCTGATGATGAATATCGCACCATGAGGGATGATCAAAAACGTAACGTACAAACCTGAGTTCTTTTGAAAGCACCTGACGCATACGTTCTCGTGTCTCATTGAGTTCGTTCGCTAAATCATTTAATGTTGCACCTTTAATAATCGATTCCCTGAGGAGCCATTGCCCTCCATCCAGTTCCCGACAATAAATTTGATTACTCTCCAAAATATGAAAACCGGCTAATTCCAATAATGCTTTTTGCCCCAAAAGATCATTTGGAACACAAATACCATAGGCATCTTTACCAATACGTGTTTTATCAACATAAAATTGAGCCAGAGGTTTTTGTTTTCCTTCTTTATCTGTATAGGTAAGGCCTTTAAGAATGGCTTTTTTAATGAAGGGTCTGATTTCATCATTATTAAAGCCCATCGTTTGTTCAAAGATATCCAAATCACACATATCCTGTGGCTTTGGGGAAATCTGTTTTAAATAGTCCACAAGGGGAATCAGGGCTTGTAAATCTTTTTGAGCCACTTGAGAATCCATCAAATAAAAATGCCCAGGATACTTTTGTCTTTTGGCAACCAGTGCAAAATTTCGTCCTTCATCATTTGGAATGCTTAACCTGAGATTAAAGAGGGTTTCCAAAGCAACATGCACGTCTTGTGCGGGTATCCCTGTTGCATATACTTCTTCCAAAACCCTTTCATCCTCTGGCTTTCTGGATTTTTTATTTAATTGATTTTCAGACGAATCAGGCAGCATCATTTCTCTCCCTTTCTTAATCATAGTAGGTCAATTATACCATAAATTGCACATTTTGTCAATTATTTCCATAAACAAGTATTTTAACCCCACCGATTGAGGTCGGTGGGGAGATTTTATCGACCCAAATTTAAGGCAGTGGGCCTTAATTTTCTATCGGACTTAATCCGCCATTCTTCATGCGAGTCATTACCTTGATACACATGAAAGTGTCGGGCGATTTTTAAGGCCTCTTGTTTTCCTTCATCGGATTTCTTACGCAAGGCCAAGCGCATTTTATGGGCAATTTCATTTCTGCGATCAGCTTCTTGAATCTTGTTTTTTTGATAAGCTGTATACCACAGATCGTGTGCTTCTTTGGCCCAAATTTTATTCCACTTATTGACCCATTGATTCACGCCTTCTTTTCCTTGAGCATGGTAAATTTTAATTATTTGGGCGATAAAGGGAATCCGACTGGCCGGCCCATTTTCAAAGGTATAGCCATCAGCATCTGGCAAATTCACACTGGCTCCTTTTGAAAGAACAAGGTTTAAGTGATTCAGATATTGACGTGCCAAAGATTCATTTTTTTCGTCATCTGTCATCGGAACGTTTCCCTCTTTGACCCACTGCATCTTAAAATCACGGGCGATAATTTTCCCTAAAGATGTCAAAGCGGTATCCCCTTTCATACTTCTGGCATCAATATGGCCGCCATGATCCAAAATCACTTGGGTTGCTTTTTTGTATCCACATAAAGTTGTATGAAATATTGGGGGTTTACCATCATGGGCGGGGGCATCCGGATGAATACCTGCCTCAAATAACAGGGCCATTTTTTGACGTTGTTCTTCGGCACAAATATCCCCTGGATCATCATCCATACTCGCCCCTTCAATAAGGGCCCAACCGACACAAGTTACGTCAGTATAAGATGGTAACATAAAGCCCGTTGCTGCCGCCATTTGATCCAAAATGGCTTGACCTTTTGGATCAGAACATCCCATTTGTGTATTGGCTGTGCGATGAATATCGGCGCCATTTTCTAATAAATACTTCATTCCCAATGGTTTAATACAGGAACAATAACTGGCTAATTCAACGGCTGTTCCTTCTTGACAGGTTTGGTTGATATCCATCCCATGTTTCACCAAAACAGGGATTGCCTCCGGTAAATATTGGGCTGCATAGTAGGCCAAGGGATATGTATATCCGTACTCGGTTCTGACCAATTGTGTTAAGTCAGCCCCTGAATCAATACAGTCTTGGATTTCATCCATAGATGGTTTTTCTTTCCAAAATCTGTCATCTGAGATTTTTTGTGTTGCTTCATATTTATTCATTTTTCACTCCTTTGTTATTTTTGCAATCTATAACGATTGCGGGGTAAAAATATCATAAAGGAAATTTAAAAACCATAAAAACACGTTTGATTTACAAATAGTTATGCATTTTGTATATTGAATAGGAAAAAATTATATAAAATCCCTACTTAACAAAAAAAGTTACCTAACTTGGCTGGAGACGTTGTGCAGAACGGGAACTGGTAATTCAAAATGGATAATTCATAAATATATCCACTTCTAAATAACTAACTCTATCGATATGTAGTGTATCTTATATAATGTAATATATTTTATTTGCTTTTTTATATGATTTTGAATACAATAAAATAAAAAAGGATTCCACAATGAACTCGATGGATAATATTCTCATCAAATCT
>JAZUJZ010000036.1:0-18755 GCA_045643025.1 Alphaproteobacteria bacterium | reverse complement strand
GAACGCTTGAACCGTGAATTTAATTTAGACCTGATTACAACGGCACCATCGGTCGCTTATAAGGTTTATAAGACCAACCACACCATGCTCACCATGCATAATCCCACCGATATGCCGGATGTAACCACGATTGATAAGATTGAAGAACCTTGGGTCAAAGCCACAATTTTAACCCCAGATGAATACTTGGGTGGTATTTTACAACTTTGTACCGAAAGACGGGGCGAACAAGTTGATTTAACCTATGTGGGTAATCGAGCAATGGCCGTTTATCGGCTCCCTTTAAACGAAATTGTGTTTGATTTTTACGACCGATTAAAATCCATTTCTCGTGGCTATGCCAGTTTTGATTATGAAGTGGATACCTATCGTGAATCAGACCTTGTCCGTGTGAATATTTTGGTCCATGGAGAGCAGGTGGATGCTTTGGCTTTTTTGGCCCACCGCAGTCAAGCCGAACGCCGGGGTCGTCAAATTTGTGCCAGACTCAAAGACCTGATTCCCCGTCATCAATTTAAGATTCCCATTCAGGCCAGTATTGGTGGTAAAATTATTGCCCGTGAAGACATTTCCGCTTTCCGTAAAGATGTGACTGCCAAATGCTATGGCGGGGATATTACCCGTAAGCGGAAATTATTGGAAAAACAAAAAGAGGGTAAAAAGCGAATGCGTCAATTCGGGGAAGTTGAAATCCCACAAAATGCCTTTATCCAAGCCCTAAAAATCGGGGATGAATAGTATTAAAATCAAGGCCCTTATTAAAAGGGCCTTTTTTTATGCCTTTTTATGCGCATTTTCTGATAAAACTGATTGGCGATGGTGGGCCACCAATTGGGGTTTATCTTCAGAAACACCTTGACGCATTTTTTCAAAATATCCCTCTGGTAAATAATCCTTAAAAAAAGGATATAAATCGGCCCCATATTTCCAGTATTTCAACAACAAATCTATGGCTTGACGGGGATTATCTTTTTCTTTAAAGGCATCTTGATAAAGACAAGTCCGCTTAAACATCATATCGGTTAAGGGGTGGTGTTCAAATTTCATATCCGCTTGCATCATTTTACCCAAGCGTTCAACATAGTCCGCCAATTTTGGATTTTGTTCCTTTTCTTGTGCCCAAGCAGCACGATGTTTTCCAACATCCAATTCATCCTTTTCCATAATTTTTTCCAACTCAGCAATATGGTCTAAAAAGATAATTTGTTCCATATCTTTTTTTTGTTGTTCATTCAATGAAGCAAGTGTTTCATAAGGAATATCTACTTTTTCGGCTTGAATTTTATCTTTTCCTTGTGCCACTTTTCCAATCAAATCCCAATAACGATAGACCTCTTGACGACGATTATATTCAAATTGAGATGCAGGACTGCCTCCGTAATAGTCAATTTCAACAAAAGGGTCTAACGCTTCGGCCAAAGAACACATACCACGCAAAGCCCGACGCATTTCAGATTCATCAACTTTACGGGCTAATAATACACGTGCCACATTCTCGGCCATATTTTTGTATTTTTCGGGTAATTCAATCCCTAAATACTCATTCACTTTTTTATCCATCTGTATCATGTTATCCTCCTTGGTTTTAGGTCATCTGAATTGATGACGGGGATAAAATATCATACTGATAAATAAAACTTAATTGTTTTTATACATAAAAGAATAAAACTACGGAATATATAAAACTGATTCAAAAATTTTTTATAAAAACTATAAATGATGGGCCCGAAAAGAATAGACCTTTTTATTTGATCCGATAATTAAATGATCTAACATTTTAATCGGAATTGTATTTAAAAGACGTTCAATTTCTCTTGTCACTTCTAAATCATCTTGAGAGGGCAGGGGATCCCCCGATGGATGATTATGCATTAAAATCACAGCTGAGGCATTTAAATTGAGGGCTCTTTTTAATACTTCTCTGGGATATACCGGCACATGATTGGTAGAACCGGTTTGATGTATTTCGGTATAAATCAACTGATAATGTTCATTTAAATATAAAATACGAAACTTTTCAATGGTTTCACCCATATACAGTAACTGAACATAATCTAATAAGGTTTGCCATTCATTTAAGACAGGTTGATGAATCATTTTTCCTTTGACAAGCCGTTGTGACAGATTCACAATTAAATGAAATAAAGCCACTGTATGCGGTCCGATGCCATGAATGGATTGTAATTGCTCCTGAGGGGCATTTAAAACAGAATTTAAAGATCCAAAAGCATTCAGTAATTCTTTTGCCAAAGGTTTAACGTCTTTACGGGGAATAGATTGCATTAATAAAAATTCCAAGATTTCATAATCGGCAAAAATATCCCCACCATAAGTCAAAAACTTTTTCAGGATTCTTTGTCTATGACCTTGAACCGAATTTTCCATTATTCCTCACTGTAGGGGGGACAAGTATATCCTTTTGGGGATAAAGTAAAAATTTCAATACCATCTTCGGTAATTCCCAAAGTATGTTCAAATTGGGCGGATAATCCTTTATCTTTTGTCACAGTGGTCCATCCATCTTTTAAAGTCAGTGTCTCCCCAGACCCTGTATTCACCATTGGTTCAACGGTAAAAACAAGTCCGGGCACCAATTGCACACCTTTTCCTTTTTGACCATAATTTAAGATATTCGGAGAACTATGAAACACACGTCCGATGCCATGACCACAATAATCATGAACAGTGGAAAATCCGGCTTGATTTGCCACCTTTTCCATTTCAGACCCAATATCTCCTGTTGTGCGCCCGGGACCCGCCATCTGAATGCCGGCCATCATTGTGTCATAGGTTGTCTGAACCAATCTTTTGGCTTTGACAGAGGGTTTTCCAACATAATACATTCGAGAAGTATCCCCATACCAGCCATCCACAATAACCGTCACATCAATATTGATAATATCACCTGATTTTAAAATCTTTTGATCAGAAGGAATGCCATGACAAATCACATGATTTGGCGAAATACAGGTACATTTAGGATACCCATGATATCCCCGACAGGCAGTTCTGCCACCATTTTTAATAATAAATTCATCCATTAAATCATCTAAAGCACCTGTTGAAACGCCCACCTTAACATAAGGAGTAATAAAATCCAATGTAGCGGCCGCCAATTGACCGGCTTTTTTTAATTTTGGAAAATCTTTTAAAGAATAAATGGTTAAATCTGACATACAGACAGTATATCCTGTTTTATAAATGAAGTCAATTCTTAAAAAGAACGAGGATTCGGTGTTGGTTCAGACCAATCAGTCATAAAATCTGTCAGGGCAGGGGATCCTTTACTGGGTAAAATCACATTAATCTTAATCCGTAAATCCCCACGGCCTGAAACACCTTTTCCTTTTAAACGTAGAACTTCGTTGCCACTGGTATAGGGTGGAATTTTTAAGGATAAATCCCCCGTTGGTGTCGGCACAATAACCTTTGTGCCTAAAACGGCCTCTTTTAAGGTAATCGGTAAAGTCATTTCAATATCATCTCCCATACGGGTATATAGGGAACTTTTTTGAATATTGATTTTAATCAAGGCGTCTCCCCCCATTTCTCCCATACCTTTTAAACGTAAAACGGCCTCATCCACAACACCTGCCGGGACTTTCACTTTTACCTGTTTTCCATTAACCAAACGAACCGTTGTTTCACCCCCCGTAATTGATAAATTAAAAGGAATAGTTAATTGATATTGGACATCTTGTCCTTGTGGTCGGGTTTGATACCTATGTCCCCCTCGGGCACCTCCAAATAAATCCATAAAATCAAATCCACCCCCAAAACCGCCCATACCGCCAAACATACTGGCTAAATCTTCAGGATTAATATTTCCTTGATAAGCCCGTCCATTAAACCCATTAGAAAACCCATGAGAAGCCCCGTCATACGCTCCCCGACCAAAAGGGGTAGGGTTCCCCTGCTCATCAATTTCTCCGGCGTCATAGCGTGCTTTTTTGGCTTTATCTGATAAAATCTCATAGGCCCCGGTTAATTTTTTAAACTGCTCCTGGGCTTTTTTATCCGGATTGACATCAGGATGCAGTGTTCTGGCTTTTTGTCGATAGGCCTTCTTAATTTCTGCCTCACTGGCCCCTTTAGAAATTCCCAAAACTTCATATAAATCAGACATTATCAACTCCTTCAATACATACTATGATATAATATAGGTATTATTTTCGGAAAAATCTATAGCATTTTTTAGAAAAAATTCCTATTATATCACTATGAAACAATCATCTTCTTTTTTAATAAAAACAGCCAGTTGGGCCTCTATTTTGGTGGCAATTATTTTAATTATTTGTAAACTGATTGCCTACTTTCTAACACATTCTGTGGCTATTTTATCCACCTTATTTGATTCTATTCAAGACAGCACAACCTCTCTGATTAACTTAATTACAGTGCACCAATCCCTTTCACCTGCGGATAAAAAACATCGTTTTGGACATGGAAAAGCCCAAGGAATTGGTGCTTTAATTCAATCTATCATTATTCTTATCTCTGCTTGTTATCTGATTTATACATCTGTTTGTCGTTTTTTTGAAAGAAAAATTCCCACTCAACTGGAAAGTGGCATCTATCTCATCATTTTTGCGATTATTTTAACAACTTTATTGGTTTCCTTTCAAAAATACGTTATTCAAAAAACAAACTCCCTTTCAATAAAGGCAGATAAAGCCCATTATACAGGGGATATTTTAATGAATATTGGCGTTTTAATTTCACTTTTATGTTCCACTTTATTTCATATTTTTTGGCTGGACAGTGTTTTTGGTATCCTTGTTGGGGGATATTTAATTAAAGTCAGTATTGATATTTTATCCCAATCTACAGAAATGTTGATGGATTGTGAAGTCTCCTCACAGTTACGCCAACAGATAAAAAAAACACTTTTATCATTACCGGAAATCCATTCAATTCATAACTTAAAAACACGTCAATCCGGACATCAATTATTTATTCAAGCAATCCTGACTATGAATGGTAATATGACGTTATCTCAAGCACATCATATTACAGAACAAGCCGAATCATTAATTCATCACCTTTATCCTGATTCTGAAATTTTATTACACATAGAACCGGATAATTGATTTATCCTATTCCAATTTATAATAATAAAAAAATAGTAGTTATTGTTTATGGTAAAACTGGCATAACTTTTTTTTATTTTATTTGACAGATTTTATTAATTTACATCGAATCGTTTTTATTTCGTATAAAAGACCTTTTTTATCCGAATCGGATTCTGTTAAAAACAGGATTAAATAATATAGGTAAAAATAAAGATATTTTTGTATAAAAATAATTTGTTGTATTTTTATTTTTGACTTATCCCTCTTTTTAGAATATAACTATCAAAAAAAGGAATCTGATGTATATACACGTTTATTTTTATTTTTCACTCTTTTTTATGATAATAGGTTTCTTTTGTATTTTTTCTAAACCTATTATATTAACCTTTGATAAAAATAAAAATATTTGTACCAGAGAATCTCAATTTCTTTTTCAAAATCAAAGACATATTAAAATTTTATGTTCTTTATCAGAGATTAAAGAAGTAAAAATTTTTGGCACTTTATATCAAAAAAGACATCTTTCATTATTATTAAAAGATGGTCGTGAGATTTTTTTATTTATGGATAGTTTTCCTTTTATCGGATTAGTGTCTATGCAAGAAAAAATTGATAAATATTTAAAATTAAATCAATCTTATTATCCTTTAATTATAAAATTAAATATTTTTAAATATTTGGGATATACCTGGTTATTCATAGGAATGGTTATTTTTTACACACATATGTAACTTGAAATTTAATCTAAAAAAAGATACAATATATTAAAAGGATAGAGAATGCGTGAAATTGTTTTAGATACCGAAACAACCGGTTTAGATGCAGATGGTGGTGATCGGATTGTTGATATTGGTTGTGTGGAATTAGAAAATCATCAACCCACGGGAAAAACTTTTCAAGTTTATATTAATCCGATGCGTTCTATCAGCGAGGAAGTTGTCCGTATACACGGTTTAACAGAAGAATTTTTGTCTGGCAAGCCGTCTTTTGAAGAAATTGCTGATCAATTTTTGGCGTTTATCGGTGAAAATACGCCACTTGTCATACATAATGCGGCCTTTGATATAAAATTTTTGAATATGGAATTAAAACGGTGTAATAAACCACTTTTATCTCAAAATCGCGTGGTTGATACATTATTAATTGCCCGTCAAAAATTCCCCGGTGCCAGAGTAAATTTGGATGTTTTATGTAAAAGGTTTAATGTTGATGCTAGTAAAAGAACTGTTCATGGTGCTTTATTAGATAGTGAATTATTATCTGAAGTTTATTTAGAATTAATTACAGATCGTGAATTGGTTTTTTCTACAACAAATCAACGGCATAATTTAATGACTTCAACGCCTGAAAAAATAGAAAAAGTAAATTTTATTTCTAGAACTTGGAATTTACCTGAAAATGAAAAACAAGCCCATGATGAATTTTTAACTTTATTAAAAGATCCGTTATGGAAAAAAGAATAAAATAATTTATTATTTTGATTAACTTATTGATTTTATTATAAAATATATGATTTTATTTTAAATGTTTCACGTGAAACAATTTTGTGTTGATATTATATTATTTTGATAAAATAGTTAAAAAATATATTTAATTAAAATTTTAAACTTGATTTTTAATTGTTTTTTTTATATATTTCTAACGAAAAAGGAGAATGTTTCACGTGAAACAATTAGAACGAAAAATAAAAAATGCTGAAAATGATATCAAAACATATATTGATATTTTATTGGCATGGCAAAAACATGTGAATCTTATTTCTAATAATACAATTAAAGATATTTGGACACGTCATGTGTTGGATTCTGCTCAACTTTTTTATTTATTACCAAACTCTGTTAAAACTTTAGTTGATGTTGGAAGTGGAGGGGGATTTCCTGGAATTATTCTGGGAATATTAAATAAAGTAAATAAAAATCCAATTCAAAAAATTATTTTAATTGAGAGTGATTTAAAAAAATCTCTCTTTTTAAAAGAAGTTAATCGTCAATTAAATTTAAATATAGAAATTATGAATAATCGGGTAGAAAAAATAGAAAATATAAAAGCGGATATTTTAACTTGTCGTGCTTTTTCTGAATTAAATCAAATACTTATATTGTGTAAAAAAATTGTTTCACGTGAAACAATTTGCCTTTTTCCAAAGGGAAAAGATGTAGAACAAGAAATAAAAAATTGTAAAATTCAATGTAAAATTGAAAAATTACCCAGTTTAATATCCAATGAAAGTTGTATTTTAAAAATTAAGGAGGTTTTATATGACAACTGAAATTTTTGCAATTTCAAATCAAAAAGGGGGAGTTGGAAAAACAACCACAACTGTCAATTTAGCCACTGCTTTATCGGCTTTAAATAAAAAAGTATTGGTGATTGATTTAGATCCACAAGGAAATGCAACGGTCAGTTTTGGCTATAAAAGAGTTTTGGGTGGGGCAAGTTCTTATTCTGTTTTAACAGGACAAAGATCTTTATCTGAAAGTATTATTCAAACATCTATTCCACATTTATCTTTATTACCGGCCAGTCAAGAGTTATTGGGAATTGATTTGGAATTGGCTGGGGTGAATATGCCTCAATTTTATTTAAAAAAAGCATTAGAACAAGCCCACGATTTTGATTATATTTTTATTGATTGTCCACCGGCGGTTGGGCTTCTAACATTAAATGCTTTGGTGGCAGCTACGCAGGTTTTAATTCCCATTCAATGTGAATATCTGGCTTTGGAAGGGGTAGCGGATTTAATGCGAACAATTGAAAAAATTAAAAAGAATTTTAATTTTAATTTGAAAATTGCCGGCGTTGTTTTGACAATGTATGATGCTCGTTTTAATTTAGCTAAATCTGTTCAAAATGATGTTCGATCTTTTTTTGGTTCATTGGTGTTTCAAACAATTATTCCCAGAAATGTTCGTATTCCTGAGGCCCCGTCCCATGGTAAGCCGGTTATGTTATATGATTTTAAAAGTATTGGGGCCCAAAGTTATATTCATTTAGCAGCAGAACTTTTGCAACGTTTGAAAGGAGAAAATAATGGATAATCAAAGACTTGGAAAAGGATTAAGTTTTTTAATGGGTGAAGATTTTTTGGGACAAAATACCCCCGAAAATGCCACAGAAAAGGTGCAATTTGTCCCTGTTTCTGCACTGACACCTTGTCGTTTTCAACCTCGTAGAGTGTTTAATGAAGAGGCCTTGGATGAATTAGTCGCTTCTATCAGTCAAAAAGGTGTTCTTCAACCTTTGTTGGTGCGTCCGAACGCCCAAGGAGGATATGAGATTATTGCCGGAGAACGTCGTTTTCGGGCAAGTCAAAAAGCAGGATTAAAAGAAGTTCCTGTTATTATTAAACATTTTAATGATAAGGATACGTTAGAGGTTGCTTTAATTGAAAATTTACAACGTGAAAATTTAAATCCTTTAGAGGAAGCAGAAGCTTATATTAAATTGTTAAAAGAATACGACTATACTCAAGAAGTTTTGGCACAAGTTTTGGGTAAAAGTCGCAGTTATATTGCAAATATGATGCGTTTATCTGAATTACCGGAAAAAATTAAAGAATTATTAGAAAATAAACAATTAACCCCTGGCCATGCTCGTGCTTTATTAGGGGTTGATAAAGCCGAAGAAGTGGCTTTGGAAATTATTAATAAGGGAATGACAGTACGTGAAACAGAAAAATTGGTGAATGAAAAGAAAAATCCGGTGCGTCGCCAAATCAGATTACATGAAAAAGATGAAGATATCAAAGAGTTAGAAAAAGATCTCTCAGAAAAATTGGGGGTTAAAGTTAAACTCAGATGGAACGGAAAGTCCGGTTGTTTATCTTTTACATATAAAGATGTTAATAAATTACAGTCTATTTTAAACTGTTTGACACAGTCAAATTAAAAATTAATTTTTGACAAATTAATTCCGGTGTTAAGGGGGCAGATTTTAATTGAATTTCTGCCTCTGTTAATTGGTGTTTTACATAAATTAATTGGGGTAATGACCAGATTCTTAATTGATCTTGAAAGGGTTGTTTTAACCTAAATTGTGCCGGTTTTAACAGGATGTCTGTAATTTGAAAGGGATTTTTTCCTTGTTGAGATAAACCTTTTCCCTGTAATAATAAATCAAAATAACGTGAAATCTGACGAATCAGGGAAACGGCTTGTTCTCCTTGATTTAATAACAAAATCAATAAAGAAAGACTTAAGGATGTATTTTTTGTGGCAATGGCTTGAATCAGTTGGTCTGTTTTGGCATTTCCTAAACCAATAAGATCTTGAATAATTTCCAAAGTGATTGTTTTTTTATTTTGATTATACAGGGCTATTTTATCTAATTCATTTTTTAATAATAATGTATTATTTTCTGTATTTTGAATTAAAAAATCAATTGCATTCGGTGCCATAGTAAAATGATTTTGATGGGCAAAATCGGTAATGATTTTACAGAGTTCCGGTGCTTCGGGTGGATAACAGGCAATAGCCAAAAAATTTGGCAGTGCTTCTGCCTCTAATCTTAAAGCATTATTTTTTGGTAAATTATCCGCAGTGATCAGTAAAAAAGTATTGGTATGACAATTTTGTGAAAAGTGAATCAGGGCATCCACCGATAAAGTATGTCCTTCTTTTACCCAAATGAGGCGTCGGGTTTGCATAAAACTGGGGGTGTTTGCTTCATCTGTGATATAATAAGGATTATTTTTTAATTGATTTGGGGTGAGGGTTATCAATGCAAAAGGGTCATTTTCTGTTAAAATTTGATTTTTAATTTGAATGGCTAAATCTTGAATGCGGGCGATATCACTGCCAAATAACAATACCCCCATATATTGTTGTTCTATATTCAAAGCTGACAACTGAAATGGTTTTGCTTTCACGGGGTATCCTGACTGATAAAAGCCAAGACTTGCTGGCCGATTTGCTCGGCTAATTGTTCAGACAGTTCTTGGTAAACTTTTTGTTTGGCAATTGTTGTGGAATAAGGATTTGATTCCACATTATAACCACTGATGGCTTTTTGGGATCCTTTTTTGATGATTTTTTGTGTTTTATCATCCTGTAAAGTATAGGTTGCCGAAGCCGTTGTTTGTATTGTTGAGGCAAATTCATCATTTGTAATTGTCTTATCGTATCCTGTAAAGGTCGGTGCTGTTACAAATAAAGTATATTTTTTAGTGGGTGTTTGTGTTAAAATTGGAATTTGATTTTTCAGGATGCGCCGCATTTCTGCACCATATTGATTTGGGATAGGGGCAACCGAAATTTGAATCTTTTGTAAAAACTGATAGGTTACACTTTTTGAACTGTATAAAGGTGAAAAACCACAACCTGTTAAGAATAAGAGTAAAATGACGAGTTTTTTCATAACGACTCCTTTTCAGATAGAATACCAAAAAAAGAATCAAAACTCAATAAAAAAGGATTTTCAAAAGATTCTTTTTACGCTATAATTATCATATGAAAAAACAAACAATTTATGTGATAGCCGGACCAACGGCGTGTGGTAAATCTCAATTCGCATTGAAATTAGCCACAGAAAAGCAGGGACAAATTGTGAATGCTGATGCCTTTCAGGTATATCAGGGACTCAAAATTTTAACGGCTCGTCCATCAAAATCCGCAGAAAAGAAAATTTCCCATTTTCTGTATGGGTATGCCGATAATCAAACACAGGTCAGTGTTTTTGATTGGTTAAAAAAAATCCAAGAAGTTGTTCCTTCTCTTTCTTGTCCAATTATTGTAGGGGGAACAGGATTGTATTTATCTGCCCTGATAGATGGTATCAGCCCGATGCCTTCCATTCCCGCCGAAATTCGTCAAAAGGTTCGGCAAATGTCCCCGGAAGAACGAGTGAGTTTATTAAAAAATACTGACTATCCTGTAGATCCTCAACGACAAAAACGGGCTTTGGAGGTTTTATTAACAACAAAAAAGCCCATTACTTATTTTAATCAACTTCCTAAACAATGTGTTTTACAGGCAGATTTTAAAAAGATTTTGTTAATGCCGCCCAGAGAATTGATTTATCAACGTTGTGCTGACAGATTGGAACAAATGATTCAACAGGGGGCTATTAATGAGGTTCAAAATTTGTTACAACAAAAGGCAACCGGTGGTGTGATGAAAGCGATTGGAGTGCCGGAATTAACACAATATCTTCAACAGACACTCTCTTTAGAACAGGCCCAACAAAAAATTTTATTGGCAACACGTCATTATGCCAAAAGGCAAATGACATGGTTTCGTCATCAATATCAGGCCGATTATGTTTTACAAAATTTATCTAATGTAATTACTTTGTAAGTATGTTATAAAAATTATATTTATCAATGTGTTATAAACAAATTATTTGAGATTTATTTGAAAAAAATACCATAAAAGTAATTATCATGTAATTATGATTTGACAAAACAGAATAAAAATCATACAATGTAATTACTTTGTAAGAAAGGTCAAACATGAAACAACGTAAAATAATGATTCATAAAGGACAAATAATCTTTATTTTTCTGGGACTTATTTGGTGCTTTATTTGTTATGGATATTTGTTTAATTCCGGCTGGTGGATGAATAAAGGGGCTTTATCTCCTATGGAATTTGTCGGGGGCATAGGGGGACTGTGTTTACCATTGATTGTTTTATTTTTGATTTCTGCCTATTTTGACAGAAATGAATATCTGGAAAAACAATCTCGCCAAATGCGTTCGTATTTAGAGGCATTATTGTATCCCGAGGAAGCGGGCGAAGTTTATACCAAAGATTTAACGAAGGCCTTACGGGAACAAATTACGGAATTTCGTTCTGTGTATTCCGGGGTCAATCAACATACAGACAAAGTCAGGGATAATTTACAACGTTGGATAGAAGGATTAAATAAATTGGTTCAAACGGTGGATACTCAAACGGTTGGAACAATTCAAAAAATGGCGACACATATTCAAAAGTTGGCCGAAATTTCCCATCAAAGTAATCAACAGGCACAGGAAACAACCACTGTTTTGGCAGGTCAAGCCGATATTGTGCATTCTGTTTCAACGGAAGCGAAAGAAGATTTGGCGATGTTACGTCAAAATTTAGCCCAAGAAGTAACAAATATTCAAAAATTACTGGCGACATTTGATGGTGTGCGTCATGAAATGGGTGAAAAAATACATCAATGTGATAAAGTGATGCAGGTGATGACAGAAAATACTTTACGATTGTCGGAAGTTTTAACGGGATATGAAAAAATAGCCGCTGTTTCACATGAATTACAAACAATCCAAAAACAAATGGAACAATCCGGTGATGCGTTAGAGAAAAGAGCGAGTCATTTAAAACTTATTTTGGGACAATTACATGGAGATATGTCTTTGGTCAGTCAAGGATTACAAGCACATACGGTGGCTTTGGAAAAACATTTAAATATGAAAGGTGTCCAACAAAAAAACTTTTTAGATGAGGCCTCCGGTATTGTGCAACAATTACAAGAATATTCCATTGATTTAGCACACCTTTTCACGCCAAAGAAAGAGGAAGAATTATGGCAAAAGTATCATCAAGGCGATAAAACAATTTTTATGCGCCATATCAGCACAGAATTAAAAAAAGCTCAGGTCCAGAAAGTGCGTCATTTATTTCAACAAAACATTGCTTTTCAAACGGCTGTTTCTCGTTATATGACGACTTTTGAACAAATGACAGTCCAAGCTAAAGCCAACACAGGTGAAAGTCCTTTATTGGAAATTCTCATCGGATCGGATATCGGCAGATTGTATATGGTCTTGGTGCAAATTATTAAAGGAGAAATAAAATGAAATTAAAACTGATTCAAATTGGTAATTCTATTGGTATTCGTTTACCAAAAGCAGTCTTGACCGAATGTCATTTGGAACATGAAGTGGAATTAACCGTTCATAAACCGAATTTAATTTTATCACCGGTGGCAAAACAACGTGAAAAGTGGCAGGAAACCTTTGCAGAAAGTGTTAAAATTAAACCTGTCAAATCAGAAGGAGAATGGGAATGGTAAAAAAATTTGATGTGTATTTTTGTGAAATGCGTGGAACAGAAAAACCATGTGTGATTGTATCACCTGATGAAATGAATGAAGTGTTGCCCTATGTTTTAATTGCCCCTATTACAAAAAACGAACATTCTTTCCCATCTCGTTTGGGATTAAAAATCAAAGGGCAAAAGGGCCAAATTGCCTTTGATTTAATGCGGACTGTTCCGAAAACAACTTTAATCAGACGGGCGGGTGCTTTGCCTCCAAATTTAAAAGATGAAATGCAACAAATCCTCAAACAAATGTGGATGATTAAAGAACATACGTAGGTTGTTTTATAACTTAGAATGATTTTTACTTTCTTTTTTGGTGTAAATTCGTTATAATACACACAAAAGGAATATCACAGATGTCTATTGAAAAAACAACCCCTTTAATGGAACAATACTTAAAAACAAAAGAACAATATCCGGATTGTTTATTATTCTATCGTATGGGGGATTTTTATGAATTATTTTTTGCGGATGCGTATAAGGCCTCGCAAGCATTGGATATCGTTTTAACCTATCGTGGCACACATTTGGGGCAAAAGGTCCCGATGTGCGGGGTTCCTTTTCACGCCTATGAAAATTATTTGGTGCGATTGGTGCGGGCTGGATATAAAGTGGCCATTTGTGAACAAACCGAAGATCCGGCAGAAGCTAAAAAACGTGGGGCAAAATCTGTTGTTCGTCGTGAAGTCATTCGCATTGTAACGGCTGGCACTTTAACGGATGAGGCATTACTCAATGCACGCCGACATAATTATTTGGTGTCTGTGGCCGAAGGGGGACTTTCCTTGGGTATAGCATGGGTGGATATGTCCACAGGGGATTTTTTTGTCCAAGAAACAAATTTGGATAATTTATCGTCTGTTTTATCTCGTTTAGAGGGGGCAGAAACAATCTTAAGTGAAGACTTATGGCATAAAAAGGGTTCTTTGATTGGGGAAAATATAGGGCAATTAACCCCTTTACCAAGCGGTGAATTTAATCCTATGATGCATCAACAAACCATTTCAAAGTATCCCCAATTTTCTAAAGGTGAGCAATTAGCCATCGGTGTTTTATTGAATTATATTCAAACAACACAAAAAGGTCAGGCCCCGTTATTAAATGAGCCAAAACAAATTTGCGATGTTCAATTAATGCAAATTGATCGGGCTACTCGGCGCAGTTTGGAATTGACCAGCACGTTATCCGATGAAAAAGGCGCCAAAAGTTTATTGGATGTTTTAGATCGGACACAAACGGGTTCCGGGGCACGTTTGTTGGCCACTTGGTTATCGGCCCCTTTAATGAATTTGGATAAGATTAATGATCGTTTGGATCAGGTTGCTTTTTTTAAAGATAATCCCTTGGTCTTAAAACAGACCCGACTGCTGTTAAAAGAAATGCCGGACATGGAAAGGGCCTTGGCCCGTTTATCTGTGAGCAGAGGGGGACCGCGTGATATGTTGTCGTTAATGCAGGGATTGCATCTGATTCCAAAATTACGCACGGAATTACAGGCCGAATTTATTCCTCCTGTCTTACAAAAGAATAAGAAAAAAATGGGGGAACATTCTGAATTGGTTCAAAAAATTCAAACAACTTTATTGGATGAAGTTCCTTTATTGGCCAGAGATGGCGGCTTTATTCGTGAGGGGTGTTCGGCTGACTTGGATGAATTAATTGTGGTGAAAAAAAATGCCAAAAAATTGTTAATGGATTTACAGGTCAAATATATTCAACAAACAGGCATTCAAAATCTGAAAATCAGTTTTAATAATTTATTGGGGTATTTTATTGAGGTTCCCTCTCGGACGGCTGAACCTCTGTTAAATAATAAAGAAATGGGATTTATTCATCGCCAAACAATGGTGAATTGTGTGCGTTTTACCACTGTTGAATTGGGTGAATTGGAAAATAAAATGATGCACGCCGATGAAAAAGCATTGGCATTAGAGTTAGAATTGTATGAATCCTTACGCTTACAAATTTTATCACACAGCGATGAGATTTTACAGGCAACGAAAGCCATTGCTAATGTGGATGTCAGTTGTGCGTTGGCCGATTTGGCTTTAGAACAAAATTGGACTCGCCCGCTGCTGACCACAAATAAAGAATTTGACATCAAAGGGGGACGACATCCTGTGGTCGAATATGCTTTAAGTCAGGAAAATCAAACTTTTATTCCCAACGATTGCAATTTAAATGATACCAATAATTTATGGTTATTAACGGGACCAAATATGGCGGGAAAAAGCACTTTTTTACGGCAAAATGCTTTAATGGCAATTTTGGCACAAATGGGTTCTTTTGTTCCGGCCGAAAAAGCCACCATTGGTTTGGTAGATCGGTTGTTTTCTCGAGTAGGGGCCAGTGATGATTTGGCTCGGGGGCGTTCCACATTTATGGTAGAAATGGTTGAGGTAGCCGGTATTTTAAATCATGCAACCGATAAATCCTTGGTAATTTTGGATGAAGTGGGACGGGGAACAGCGACTTTTGACGGTCTCTCTATTGCATGGGCAACGGTGGAATATTTGCATAATCATAACCAATCTCGTGCTTTATTTGCGACCCATTATCATGAATTAACGGCGTTGGATAAAAAACTGAATCGTGTTTCTCTCCATACGATGCGTGTCAAGGAATGGCAAGGGGATATCGTTTTCTTACATGAAGTAGGCAATGGTGCGGTGGATCGGTCCTATGGCATTCATGTGGCACGATTGGCTGGATTACCGGAAGGTGTTTTACAACGGGCTGAGCAGGTGTTGGGGCAATTAGAAGAGAAAAAAGCCACACAACAACCACTGTTTGAAGATTTACCTTTATTTGAACACTATGAACCGACTCATTCTGTTTCTTCACCGGTGGAGAAAAAATTAAAAGAAATGGATTTGGATAATCTTTCCCCTCGTGAAGCAATGGAAGTTCTCTATCAACTGAAAAAGGAGATTTCATGAAAAACTTTTTGATTCAATGGTTGGGGACATTAATTGTTATTTCTGTTTTTATTTTGATACTCAAGGTGATGTGGTGGTTGGCTGTGCCGTTACTGATTGTGTGGAGTGTGATTTATATTTTAACATGGATGAAACATTCTTGGGAAAAAGGAAAAGTGCCACCCAGTCGTTCTCGGCCGATTCATGCTCATGATGTGATTGATGTGGAATTTCGTGAAGTGAAATAAAAAAATTTTAATGAACTGGCTTTGGGTAAAAATATAGAACTTCACTGTTGTGAATTGCGAATATTGAATATAAATTTCCCGTTATCTCGCCTAAATAATAAAAGTCTGGTTAAGATTTTTTATATCTACTTGTTGATATAAGTATTTTTACGTTTAAAACACAAAAAAACACATCCCTTCAAAAGAAAGGATTATGTTTTTTTGACTATTCCTTATTTCTTTTTGGAACAGTTTTTCTTAGCACAGGGGGCTTTAGCACTGGCTTTTTTAACCGGTGCGACCACCGCAGGTTTCACCACTTTTGCGGGGGCGACTTTTTTTGCACATCCCTTTTTAACACATGGCTTTTTAATGGCCACTTTTTTGGGGGCAAAAAATTGTTCACAAGCTTTCATCCAGAAAAATTCCGCAGAACCATCAGGACGACCGGCCTTTTCCCACAGAAAATAGGCGGCTTCACGAATCATATTTTCGTTAATTTGTGTCATGATAATACTCCTCTTGTTCTATCAAAACATCTTTAATGTAAAGCAAAAAAAAACATTTTGCAATACTTTTTTATTATTTTTTTGATAAAAATGCCAATAATTGGTCTAAGGGTAAAGGACGGGAAAACCAATATCCTTGTCCCAAATCGCATCCGTTTTGTTCCAACCAATTCTTTTGTTCGGTGGTTTCAATACCTTCAGCTAAAACAGGTAATCCCAAGTCATGGCCCAGTTTAATCATGGAAGAAACAATCGTTTGATTTTTATCGTTTTCCAATAAGGTGCGCACAAAATCCATATCAATTTTTAATTTTTTAACCTTAAGATTTTTGAGGGCGTTAAAGGAAGCATACCCTGTTCCAAAGTCATCAATAGAAATCGCAACATTTAATTCTTCCAATTTTTGGAAAACATCGGATTCCAATAATTCCCGATCAATATTTTGACTTTCCGTAATTTCACATTCCAAAAAAGTTGAATTGATATGCGCACTTTGCAGGGCATCTTGAATATTTTGAACGATTTCGGGGTGTTTTAATTGAGAAACGGAAAAGTTGATGGCTAAATGCATTTCGGGGTGTCCGGCCTGATGAATAGCATGTAAATCATCCAAAGTGGATTTGAGCAACAGTTCCGTAAATTCATTGATTAAACCGCTATTTTCCAAAACGGGAATAAATTCATTTGGGGGGATAATCCCACGACGGGCATCATTCCAACGCATTAACGCTTCAAGCCCCTTGACTTGACCTGTTTTTAAATCAAATTCGGGTTGATAATAAAAAACAAATTCGTTATTTCTTAATGCCTTTTTCAGGCGTTCCGGTGTGATTTTCTTTTGAAAAAGATTACTAAATAAAGACATTTTATCCTCCTTGTCTTGCTCTTTATAAAATATGTATACACATTTTTTTTATAAAAAGCACGCTTTTTTTTCAAAAAGACTACACTTTTTGAATTTTTATGGGTATAATAATCAAAAAAAACGAAGGAGTTAAAAAATGACAAGACAAAAACCGGTGATGCTCTGCATTTTGGATGGATGGGGCTATCGTGCAATTAAAGAAAATAACGCCATAGAAATGGGAAAAACGCCTGTGTGGCATCAATTGGTGGAAACTTATCCGACAACCATGTTGGAAACATCCGGTTTACAAGTGGGATTACCTGATGGACAAATGGGAAATTCTGAGGTGGGTCATACCAACTTGGGCGCAGGGCGTGTGGTGATGCAAGATTTACCCCGTATTGATCAGGCCATTGAGCAACATACTTTGGATACGAATCCTGTTTTGGTTGAATTGGAAAAAACACTCAAAGCCAACGGGGGAACCTGTCATTTAATGGGCTTGTTGGGTCCCGGTGGGGTGCATGCTCAACAACGTCATATTGTGGCTTTGGCGGGACTTTTGAATCAAGCGGGTATTCCTGTGGTGATTCATGGCTTTTTGGATGGACGGGATACACCCCCTTCATCAGCCCGTGGTTTTGTAAAAGAACTCGTTGAATCCATTCAAGGGATGCCTTTGGTTAAAATTGGTACGTTGGGTGGTCGTTACTATGGAATGGATCGTGATAATCGTTGGGAACGGGTGTCTTTGGCCTATGAGGCCTTGGTCAATGCCAAAGGGCCGCATTTTGATTCCGCCGATCAAGCCATTGAAGCATCCTATCAAGAAAAAGTTTTTGATGAATTTGTGGTGCCCTCTGTTATTGGGGATTATCAAGGAATGAAGGATGGGGATGCCGTGATGATGGCGAATTATCGTTCGGATCGGGCCCGTGAAATTAACCGGATGCTGTTGCAACCGGACTTTAATTTATGTGCGCGTTCCCGTGTGGTGCAATTTGCGGAGGCCGTCATGATGACGGAATATTCATCTGAGCATAAACAATGGATGAAAACACTCTTTCCGCCCGAAGAATTGAAACATATCTTTGGGGAAGAAGTGGCAAATGCGGGCCTTAAACAACTGCGCATTGCTGAAACAGAAAAATA
>JAZUJZ010000035.1:0-14909 GCA_045643025.1 Alphaproteobacteria bacterium | reverse complement strand
ACCATCTTTTTTCTTTTCGTATTGCATAAAGACGTCATTCCAAATTTCGGTATATTTCCCACAATGGCAACTGGGACCACAATCAGGACCACAGGCCGGTTGTCCGTTATCAATAAACATTTCTGTATCCGGACCGCAAGGGCCACCGTCGGCGAGTCCCCACCAGTTATCATCCGCCCCATAGAAAAAGATTTGATTTTCCTTTAATCCTTGCGCTTTCCAAAGGGCTGCCGTTTCTTCATCACGGGGCGCATTTTCATCACCCGCAAAGGCCGTAACAGCCAATTGTTCCGGCTTAAAACCCAATTGAGAGGTTAAAAATTCATAACTCCAAGCGCCCCCTTCTTTTTTGCAATAATCACCCAAAGACCAGTTCCCCATCATTTCAAAGAAGGTTAAATGGCTGGTATCCCCCACGGAATCAATATCGTTTGTCCGAATACATTTTTGAATATCGGTTAAACGATGACCGGCGGGGTGCTTTTGACCCATTAAATAAGGAACCAACGGGTGCATACCCGCTGTGGTAAAAAGCACGGTTGCATCATTTTCAGGAAATACAGAGGCCGAAGGGATTTCGGTATGTCCCTTTGATTTAAAAAAATCCAACCATTTTGACCGTAATTCTTTATATGTGATTGCCATACCATTCTCCTTGTTATAATGGGATATTATACCCAAAATACCCCATAAAGTCAAGGTCTGACAAATGTGGAATAAAGCGATTTCATATTCTGTCATAAAAAGCCCCGATGAACGGGGCTAAAATTTATTCCGATAGAGTCGGACGTAAAATACGCACCTTGCGTTTATTCCGTTGTTCCTGTAAAATTTCGGGAATTTTTCTTTGCATAACGGCTTGACGCATTTGCTCTTTCACATCTTTAAATTCCGGGGCCTTTGTCATACGTTTATCCAGCACTTGAATAATATGCCATCCATATGCTGTTCGCACCGGCTCGGATAACTCGCCTTTTTGCATTTTAAAGACGGCCTCGGCAAATTCAGGAATCATCATCTCACGTGTAAAATAACCCAAATCTCCCTCTTTGGCATTTTTATCCAAAGATTTTTGTGTCGCCAAAGCGCCAAAATCAGCACCTGCTTGCAATTGAATCAAGACATTTCGTGCCTGTTCCACGGTATCCAATAAGATGTGTCGGGCATGAATTTCCTCTTGCGGTTGAAAAGATTTCACCTGCTCATCATAGTAATTTTGATAATCTTGTTCGGTTAAGGCCTGTTCCAAGACATTGGATAAATAGGCCTGTGTAATAATTTCTTCGGTCGCCAAACGAATAGCATTTTGCACTTGCGGATCATCGGCAATCATCAATTCTTCAGCCCCTAATTGCACAACCCGATTATTTAAATATAAATCCAACATTTTAGGATAAATTTGATTAAAAGGAACTTCGGAGAGTTGAGGAACCTGTTGAATAAATTCCTGCACCTCCTCAACCGTAATCGGTTCATCACCGATTAAAGCCACCACATTTTCCGGATATTCCGGTTCGGCCGGAGGAACAGGTGCCGTCGGATGTTGAGGGGCCACCTTTTGAGGTAATACAGGTAATGTGTTTTTTTGCGGATAGAACATTCCGGTCAATTCAAAAGCCAACCATCCCCACAGACCCGCCGTTAAAATCATTAAAAAAATCATCCATCCCCATTTTCTTGGACGTGGCGGAACCTCAGGTGCAACCGGCAATTGCACAGGTTGAATCACCATTGATTTAGACTTCGCAATCGGTTTTCTGACCACTAACTTTTTTTTACTTTTTGTGTGACGTACCATATTTCTCCCCCTGTTAAATCACTCCTTCTAATGAAGGTATAAAAAACTTGAAAAAAAATCAAGCCCCTTCTTGATTTTTCTCTAACATTCTTAAACGATAGGATAATGCCCCCAAAAAGGCCTTAGCCAATGTGGGATGTAAAGACATCACCGCATACAATTGATCCGCATCCCATTTTAAAACGGTTGTTTTTTCAATCGCAACAATTTCTTGATCCAGTGTAGACGGATTAAAAACCGTTGTTTCCCCCACCATTTGACGTGTGGTAAATTCTATATTTTTTCCCTTCAATCGTCCCGATAACACCAAATACAACATATTATTTTCTTGGTTTTTTTGAATTAAAACTTCACCGGACTTTAATGTTTGCTCTGTTGCCACGGATAACAAATCAGACAAAGCCAATTCCGAAGCTGTCGCAAATAAAGGAACATTTTTTAGAACTAAAACTTTTTCATAGGTAATCATGAATTCATCCTTTCTTTCAAATTATAACGCAGGGCCAATGTGGGATTTTCACTGGTTATTTTATCAACAAACACTGCCTGTTCTTTCGGGGTTGTCCAAGCGGACAGTAAATCTAAACACGCCTCCTGTACCACCTGCCATGAATACGGAAACACTTTCTGTAATACATCTAAATCCTTTTTGGATCCTACTTGTTTTAATCCATAGAGCACGCAAGCAATCGTCCAACGATCCAAGGGAGCATGCGGATTCAAAATCAATTGACGTAAAAATGTATAGGCCTGTTTTTTATCCAAAGCATAGTGCCCTTTTGTTTCCGGTGTTTTCCAAGGAGCCATTAAAATCGGATACACTTTTTGATACAAAGAACCCGAAATTAAATCCTGTAATAATTCAATGCCATTAATTTGGTAATCCATCTGGGGTTTTAAAATCATTTGGATGGCCCGATTCGTTAAATCATTCGGATATAAAATCATTAACTGATACAAAATCATCAATCGTAAATCGTTTTTAGATTCCATAAAAGAGCGATTCAAAAAACCAAAAGAATCCGCCAAAACAGGATCAGGACATTGGGCACATTTTTGTTCATTTTCATTCATCCAATGCCATGTTTGAATATCCTGTAAAAGAGAGGGAATTAACACTTTTTTTCGTGGACGAGCACTCCACACGATTTTAGAATCTAAAATAGCCCGCAGAATTTCTTTACGTAATTTCTGGTCAGCCACATTGATTTGGCGTAAGAGGATTTGTTTCCCTTCACCACTGGGCAAATATCGTAAAAATGAAACCAATGTTTTACGTCTGGTAAAGGGAACGTTTGGATTACCAATCATCTTTTCAATCGGGGGCAACATCAGTTTATCATACATTTTCAAGGCCCGCAGTGCTGATTCCTGTAATTCGGGCGAATCCAAGGCCGACAAGATAAAACTTAAACTTTGGGTATGCCCGATATGACCGGCTGTCACAATGGCTCTTTTAACCACTTCTATATCCGGATGTTTAAGTAATGGTAAAACCAACCGCACCAATCCCGTTTTGGGAATTTGTTCAATAATTTCCAAGGCCTTAAAAATATCCGATACTTTTTTACTTTGCGATAATCTTTGCAAACCATCCATCGCCAACAAAGCACATTCCCCGCCGGATTGTAAAAATCCCAAAATCGCCCCGACATTTAATTTGGAATCATCCAAATAATCCCCAAATTTATGAAACACATGACCGGCGTTTTCTTCGCCTTTACGATGAATTAATGTCGCCAATAAATAAGAACGAACCCGTTGGTCTGTTTCTGTGGAAAAGGCCTTATGAATTTGGGGATAAGTTTGGCTATCCAAACCTTGCTTATCTAATCGTTGGACACAAAATAAACGCACAGCAGAATCCGGATGATGTAACCCCTTTAATAATTGCTTGGTTAAGCCGGCATATCCCGTTTGACTCATTAACAAATAAAAGTAAATGACTTCATCAACATCTTTAGATTCTATCCCTTTTTTCAATAAATCTACGGCCTGTTGCGATAGGAGCATTTTCGGGCCAAAACACCACCGACGATTTTGACACATTTGAATAAAAAATTTATTATAAAAAGACAGGGCCAATCCTATCAGCCCTAACAAAAGGCCGGCAAACACCATCAAAGAAAATGAAATCATCTGGGTATTTAAGCTCAGGAGTGTTGCACCGGCTAAAACCCATCCCAACGGACCATATAAAACATCCCTATACCAACGAATTCGGACGCCGTTGCCTAAGGATAACAAGCGTGGCAACAGCTGTAAAAAAGCGGGCCAATATATTTGAATCAAAGTTGTCATCAATACAAAAAAGGTGTAAAAAGCCCCCGTGTATTGCATCACAGAAAATCCACCCAATAAAATAAAACAAACCCCCGTTGTCAAAACACCAATGACCGTATGATAGGTATAGGATGTATGACGTAATAAACACACCAAAATAAATCCCAACATTCCTTTGATAAGCCACATTGTTGCCAAAGTTTTGCCAGCCGTCATCGGGGATAATAAATGATAGAATAAAGCATCAGACCATGCCTGACAGGTCGTAAAAATAAGTGTCATTAAAAAAATACAACTGACCAGTTTGGATTCTGTATTATCCTGAACACCACCGGATTTCCGCACGAAAGTTTCACCGGGAACAGGGGATAAAAAGACCAATCCTTTCATAATCAGAATTAAAGCGCCCAGAAAACATAAACTCCAAACCAACAGTTCCTGAACCGTTTCTGTTGCGGAAAGCAACCCACATCCGGCATATAAAAATCCCAACCATTCACATGCAAAAATCCCCACAAACTTAAACGAATCAAGACGTAAAGAAATAAAACGCCCCGCTATCATCCAAAAAGAAACCTGTAAAATAACGGGGGCGACATATTGATAAACAAAAAGAAATTGACCAACACATTTTGGGGCAGAATCCATCATCCATAAAAGTGCCAACAAAACAACAAACAAACCCGCAGATAAAGGCACCCCACCATATCCTTTACGCCGATCCAACTTCACCGTCAATCGGCCGATAAAAGAAGTAAGCACCCCGATACAAATAAACAAGAAACCAACATCAAACAACCCTTTTTTTTGTAACAAAAGTTGAACAGAAGCTATATTCAAATGTGTTAAAAACATCCCCCAAAAAAACGCCCCTAACATCAGTAAAATCAAATTTCGCCAATGCTTCACATCTATTTTTTCCAATCTTTTTAACAATCGTTTGATCTCAATGAACATTTATTCCCCCAATAAAGCATCCACATATTGTTCGGGATAAAACGTGTTAAAATCTTCTATCCCTTCGCCCACACCGATAGCGTAAATAGGTAAACGAAATTGGTCGGCTAATGCTACCAAAATGCCCCCCTTGGCTGTTCCATCTAATTTTGTCATGACCAATCCCGAAACAGGACAAACCTCATTAAATAATTGAACTTGGGAAAGGGCATTTTGTCCAACAGTCGCATCCAATACCAAAATCGTATAGTGTGGAAAATGCACATCCACTTTTTGAATCACACGATAAATTTTTTTCAATTCATCCATTAAATCTGTGCGATTTTGCAATCGTCCCGCTGTATCTATAAACACCACTTGGGTCTGTTTTTGTAAACACGTTTTTAAGGCATCATAAATAAACCCGGCCGCATCACAATTTTCTTTTCCCGCATAAAAATCGGCCCCTGTTTTCTCCGCCCAATGTTTTAATTGATTAACAGCTCCCGCCCGAAAAGTATCCCCAGCAATAAAAGCCATCGTTTTTCCCATATATTGATGGGCCAATTTACCAATAGTTGTCGTTTTACCGGCCCCATTCACCCCCACCATTAAAAAGACGGTCGGCGTTTGTTGTATGACGGGTAAATCCGAGGCAACCGGTTGCATTTTTTGAATTAAACTTTGACGTATTAAAGCCAGCATTTGTTCCTGATTGGCGGGCTTTTTTTGTTGAATTTCGGATAAAATTTCCTCGGTGATTTTTACCCCCATATCCGAACGCAACAGGGCTGCTTCCCATTCATCCGTTCCTGCCCGATTTTTTGAAAACAGAACAGATGTTTTTTGCAATCCTTGTTTTAATTTATGCAACCAACTCATGCCCTTGAACTCCTAAAATACATACTTTCACAACTTGCCCCACCGTAAAGGGTTTCTTTAATATAACACGTAAATAATTTTCTGTCCAGCCCGAAGAATCAGATTCGACCAAAACTTGTCTGGTTTGACCAACTGTTTGATGCAATAACTCAAGATACAATTTTTGACCCACTTGACGCAATTGGGTGGCTCGTTTTTTTCTCTCTTGCACAGGAACTTGGGGCCAATCAGCCGCCACTGTTCCCGGCCTTTCGGAATATGGAAAAACATGCAAATGCGTGATATTGGCCCGTTGAACCAACTCAACAGAATGTAAAAATTGCGCTTCCGTTTCCGTGGGAAAGCCCGTAATAAAATCTCCGCCAAAAACAGATTCCGGGCGCACAGAACGTATTTGACTGATTAAATTTAAAACATCTTCTGCCCTATGTCGGCGGGCCATTTTTCGTAAAATATCATTATCCCCGGATTGAATGGAAAGATGAAAGTGGGGCATAATTTGGGGGAAATCCTGCACTAATTGAATAAAATCTTTTTTGAGTCCCGCCGGATCTAAAGAACCAAAACGCAACCGTTGAATTTGGGGAACTTCGGTTAAAATTTTTTGAACCAAAGGCACCAATCCATCGGGATATGAAACCACATCCGCCCCCGTTAATACGATTTCCCGAAATCCGGATTGTGTAAAAATTTTGGCTTGTTGCACTATCTGTTCGGGTGTTAAACCCCGATTTTTTCCCCGAGCCAAGCGCACCACGCAAAAAGTACAATGGTGATTACAGCCCTGTTGAATCTGTAAAAACGCCCGATTTCGTCCTTCAAATTCATGAATAACGGGTAATTGAAACGGGGCATCAATCGGTCCGACCGCCTTTTTAATTGTTCCACATAATAATTCTTTATCCAATTTTTCATGATTTCCCAAGACCCGACTCACTTCCGGCATTTGAGCATAAACTTCTGGATTTAATTGGACCGCACATCCGACAACCACAATTTGAGCATCGGGATTTTCCCGTTTCAATTTACGAATAGTTTGACGACATTGACGTTCCGCTTCTTGTGTGACTGCACAGGTATTCACCACAATCACATTTTTCCCCATTTCAGCGCCCAATTTAGACATCAAAGCACTTTCAAACGTATTCATGCGGCAACCAAATGTGATGATTTTCATGTGGATATTATACCAAAAAAGAAAGAAAAAATCAATGAATCCTCAGGCATCAACATACAAATGTTTATCATAACGTCTGTGAATCCACAGATATTGTTCCGGCGTTTGACGGAACCATTGCTCATAAATTGCATTCACTTGACACATCAATTGATATTCGGCCTGCATTAAATTTTTATTTTTTGGTAAAGGCAATGGGGGTAAAAATTCAATATGATAGCACCCATTTTTAAAAATATTTCGCCCCATAATGATGGGCAGGTTCTTTTTAATTGCAAGGGAAGCCATTGCCATCGCCGTTTGTGCCGGATAACCAAACAGCGGAACTTCTTGACCTTCCCGAAATTTTTGATCACATAAAATCGTAATAAATTGACCTTTTTTCAGTAAATCCAACATCACTCTGGCCCCAGCCATACCCTTGGGAATTTTTGTTCCCACACGCCGATTAAACAGCAACTTATCCAACCAAAAATTATTCGCTTTCCGATATACAGGATTCGGAACAAAATCAGGGGCAACCGCTTGACCAAATGGAACTTCCCAATTCCCCAGATGGGCCGAACAAATAAATCCGCCCCGACCATCTGCATAGGCCTTTTGTAAATATTCCAAATGGTGAAATTGAATGTGTTGAACCACCTGTTTTTCATGGGGTAATTCCGCCGCCACTTGTCCAAAATGGGCCCACATTTTTTTGATAATTTCTTTTTTTTCAATTGTTGTTTTTTCCGGAAAAGCCCGTGTTAAATTAAAAAACGCCCACCGATTTCTCTGTCTCATCAATCGCCCCACAATGTCCCCTAACCCCCGTCCTACTTTTCTGGCAACAGGTAAAGGAAGAATACAAAAAAATCCTAAGACTAAAGCCACCACCAAAGCCACCAATGGATCCAATATCCACCGACGAAGCAGTCCATGTTTACCAACGGCTTCTTTTTTCATAACAAAATATCCCCCAACACTTCCGTTAATCGGGTTAAATCATCAAATTCAAACTGTCCCGATACCTGGACCATTTCTTCACGTTCTTCGGGGGGAAGTTTTACCCAATCCTTTGTCGTTGTGGCCCATTTGAGTTCAGGATGTTCTTTTTTTAAATTTTCTATATCAAAGTGAGTATAAAAATAATGATCCGGAAAAGATTTTTCTGCCATTAATTGTATCCCCTCTGTTTTCAACATACGAAAGAATTTTTCGGGGTGGCCGATACCAGCAAAAGCCCCCACCTTGGGTAATGTTTTCAAATAAGACATACTTTGATGTTCGGGAACAAAATGACCACGTAAAATCGGTAAATCAATATGATGTTTTTGTAAATAGGCCTGAACACCCCAAGAATCTTGCCCCACCAACACAATCGCATCGGCACGCTTTAACCCCGTTAAAATCGGTTCACGTAACGGACCCGCCGGCATAACACGTTCATTGCCAAATCCCAAAGTGCCATCTACAACAATAAAGGAAAATGTTTTTACCAAACTCGGATTTTGAAATCCATCATCCATAATTAAAAAATCGGCCTTTAAATTTTCTGCCAACTGCGCCCCCCGTGCCCGAGCACTATCCACAATCGTTGGGGCTTCCTGTGCCAATAATAAGGCCTCATCCCCCACATCCAGGGCTGTATGAATTGACATATCTACCAATACACTTTGTTGGCGTGCGTGATAACCATGGTTTAAAAAATAAAAGGTCTTATGTTGTTGTCTTAAATATCGGCCAAGCGCCAAACAAACCGGCGTTTTCCCCACGCCGCCCACAGACAAATTTCCCACACACAGAACGGGCATTTTTGCTTGATACGGATGACCGTGTTTTAAACGATGAAAACTGAAAAAAGCATAGACTTGCCCCAAAGGATTCAAAATTTTACCAAGTAAGGAATTTTTATTTTGCCAAAATTGAGGGGCTTTCAACATTATACCACCTTCCTTTGTTGTAAAAAAACATAGAGTCTATCCAATACAGCCATTTGCGAAATCGCCATTTTGTGTGCCCGTTGAGACATCTCTTTTTGTTCCTTTGGATGGCCCCAATAATACGAAATTTGTTCGGCCAATTCTAATGCATTTTTGACTTCAATCACTGTTTTTTGTTCTTTCCCCATTTTCATAAAAGCACGGAAGTTTTGGGTATAAGGGCCCACACAAACAACCCGAGACCAATACATGGGTTCCAGCATATTTTGTCCACCAAAATTAATTAAACTGCCCCCGACAAATACAATCGGTGCCAATTGATAAATCAATCCCATTTCCCCCAAAGTATCCGCCAAATAAATATCCGTTTGATTGTTTAGGGACTCTTTTTTGGATCGTTGAACCACCTGTAATTGATGCGATTGAAACATCTGTTTCAAATCATCGGCCCGATTGGGATGACGTGGGGCACAAATCGTCAATAAATTGGGGTATGTTTGTTTGAGTTGCAAAATAGTTTGCACCATCATTTCCTCTTCCGGGGCATGTGTAGAAGCCATCACCCATACAGGTCGATGACCAATTTTATCCAGAAAACCTTTTAACTCAGAAGGGGTAAAAGGACTGGGCTTTGCCGCACACTTAATATTCCCCACACAGGCAGTTTCCAGACTACCCAATTTTTCCAAACGACAACGGTCCTCTTCAGATTGTCCCAAAGTGCAGGTAAAACAAGATAAAATATGCCGAATAATATAGGGATGCTTTTTCCATCTGGCAAACGAACGATCAGAAATACGACCATTCAATAAAATGAGGGGAACCTTTTCTTTTTTAAATCCCCATAAAGTGGTCGGCCAAAATTCGGATTCAAACCAAAAAACAGCAGCGGGATGAAAATGATGAATTAAACGATTAATAAATCCCGGTGCATCAATCGGTAAATAGTGATGAAAGGCCCGTTTGGGTAATCGTTCCTGCATAATTTTTGCCGAGGTAACTGTCCCGCTGGTTACCATAATGTGTAAATCGGGATCTTTATCCAACAGACAGTGAATCAAACTCAACATAGATAAGCATTCACCCACACTGGCCCCATGCATCCAAATCAATTTTCCCTTCGGACAAGAACAACCCGGCCACCCCAAGCGTTCCTTCCAACGTTTTTTATCCTCTTTTCCCCGACATAAACGGCCCAAAAAGACAACCAACCAAATCGGGCAAAGTAAAATGAAAACACATTGATATAAAAATAAAAGTATCATTTTCAAACACTTTCTGTTATACTGCATATCAGCATATCTTTTTTTCAAAAAAAAGGCAAGTCGTGATTGGTCTGAAGATTAAAAATTCATTATTAAAAACAACATTACTCTCTCTTTTACCCGATCAAATGGAATGTTATCAAACAAATCATTCCTATCAGGCCGTTTTAACAGATATGCAACAACCCGAACAATCCTCGGTCCCTGTTATTTTCATCGGTGATTTTCCAAAGGCACAATGGCAGTTATCCCCGCCCTTTTCATTAAAAGAGCTCAATCACCTCTTAGAAACCATTCAAACACAAAAACGCCCTTTACAACATTTTTTATGGCAACCGGCCCTTCATCAACTGGAACATGTGGCAAGCCATCGCCTCTTTCAATTAACACAAAAAGAATCAGATTTATTGGATTTTTTATTTTTTCAACCCCAACATACAGCCACAAAGAAAATTATTATGGAACAGGTTTGGCATTATAAAAATAATACCCTCAGTCACACCCTGAACAGCCATCTCTATGGCCTGCACAAAAAACTGGGGACTTACCTTTCCCAATTATTATCCATTCATCGAGATCAAATTACTTTACTTGTGAAATAGGTTCCACAATTTTATCACCTGCATTGACCCCGGGGATTTCTTTTCCTGTCATCCTGTTCGCCAGGGCAGATTGAATTTGAATTTCTTTCTGAGGTGGAATTGTGCCGGTTGTCAAAACAGGTTGCGTTCCTTCGGCCCCCAAAGAAGTATTTTTCGTCGGCACCAAAGAACTGAGCATCTTTTGTGTAACCATATCTGTCGTGGGAGAGTTGCGTAACACAGGGTTTTTATCCAAATACCACAGGATATTTTGACCTTTATCATCCGTCTGATTGATGCCCATCCCCACCGCATCGGCCGCTTGAATCATTAAATCCATCATTCCAGCATTCGGCGCATAATAGGCCGCAAACAACAACAATGGAATTTGTTTAGGGGCATTGGGGATCATAAAACTTTCCGTTCCAACCTTTTGGGCCACCCGTTTAATATCCTGTTGTAACAAAGCCCGTAAAACATCCGGATTTCCCCGCACAATCGCCAACTGCATCAATGAACCACCACAACGAATCTGGGTATCATCAAAAATGACCCCCTGTTGCATTAAAGCATCAATTTCCCGAACATCCCGAACATTACGGATTAATGTTTGTAATGGTGTATAGGCACATTCTGTCTGTGTAGCAGATACCGCCGGCAATGCCAACATCGTCAATAAAAATGCAATCCCTTTTTTCATGGAAACCTCCCCCAAAGTTTATTCCTCTTTATACGGATTATGAAATAAAAAAATCTGTTTGTCAATAGGAATATTTTGCTGAATATCAAAAAGCGACACCGTGGATTGAATTCCTTGAACGTCCAAGACTTCCCATTGCTTTAACATAAACGAATCTTTATCAATCACCAAAGTCAATTCTCCCAACTCTTTGGCATCTTTTTTATGGGCGGTAATGCGGTATTCATCCAAAATATCTTGCACATTCGTCACAACAAATCCCGCATCATCAAACAGGAGTTTTTCCCGTAAAATCCATTCAACGGGGGTTGCATTCAAATCAAAATAATGCACCTCTTTCATTTCTTTATCATGATAAATAAACGTTCCCTGTGTCGCCACAAACTCTAAAGGTGATCCTTTTTCATATACTAGACGCATTTTTCCCGGCTTTGACAGGTATAGATTTCCCGTATGTAATTCATCTTTCATCTTGGAATTAAACTGGGCAAATTTTGCCCGCAGAGTATGCATTTTATTATAGGATTTTTCCACCTTATTCAAAATTGCCCGATTTGTTGGCGTGTCAATTTCTTTTTCTACCAAGGCATAGGTTGGGATGGAAAAAGTCAGCAGTAATAAAAATAAAATTTTTTTCATTCGCCTCCCCCTGTTAGAATTTCACGTTTGCCTGTATTATTCGGGGCGGACACAATTCCGTTTTCTTCCATTTTTTCAATGAGGGTTGCCGCCTTGTTATATCCAATAGATAATCGGCGTTGAATATAACTGGTCGTAGGTTTTTTATCCCTTAAAACAATAGCCACAGCTTGATCATAAAGTGCATCTCCGCTGGAAGAAGTGCCCCCTGTTCCCCCATATGCCATTTCGGCAGAATCTTGCACCACTGCATCTACATACTTGGGTTCGCCTTGTTCCGACCAGTGTTTCACAACAGCCCCCACATCTTCATCCGACACAAAGGGTCCATGAATACGGGTCGGTTTATTCCCCGCCGGCATATACAACATATCTCCACGGCCCAATAATTGTTCGGCCCCCTGCTCATCCAAAATCGTGCGTGAATCGATTTTATTCCTGACCTGGAAAGAAATACGGGAGGGGAAGTTAGATTTAATTGTTCCCGTTACAACATCCACCGAAGGACGCTGAGTCGCCAAAATTAAATGAATCCCAACTGCCCGTGCCATTTGAGCCAGCCGTTGAATCAACGGATCGGCTTCCTTACCACATTGTCCCATTAAATCCGCCATTTCATCAATAATAAAGACAATATAAGGCAGCGGTGTTAAATCAAAGGCCTGATCTTCCATAATGGCTTGCCCCGTTACAGGATCAAAACCCGTTTGAACACGGCGCTTTAAGGTGAGATTTTTTTCTTTGGCTTCCCGCAGTTTTGCATTGAATCCCTCTATATTACGCACACCCACCTGACTCATATTCCGATAACGTTCTTCCATTTCATGCACCGCCCATTTCAAGGCCATCAATGATTTGGCCGGTTCCGTTACAACAGGAGTCAACAGATGGGGAATGCCATTATAAACGGATAACTCAACCATTTTCGGGTCTACCAAAATCAAGCGACATTGTTCGGGTGTAAAGCGATATAACAAAGATAAAATCATCGTATTGATACCCACCGATTTACCGGAACCGGTCGTTCCCGCAACCAATAAGTGAGGCATTTTAGCCAAATCCGCAAAGATGGGCTTTCCCCCAATATTTTTTCCCAAAACGATGGGAAGAGCCCCTTTATGTTCCTTAAACTCTTCCTCTTCAATCATTTCACGAATATAAACTGTTTCACGTGTCGGATTCGGCATTTCAATCCCAATCACATTATTTCCGGGTACCACAGCCATACGCACCGACACAGCACGCATTTCTCGTGCCACATCATCGGCCAAAGCAATCACCCGAGAAGTTTTGACACCACTGGCCGGTTCAAATTCGTATAAAGTAACCACAGGGCCAGGATGTGCCCCCACAATATGCCCTTGAACCCCAAATTGCATCAAAACACTTTCCAAAGATTGGGAAATCTGATTCATTTGGTCTTTGGTTAAATGGGTTCCTCCCCCTTGTTTGACCGGTGTTAATAAATCCGTTGCGGGTAACTGCAATCCGGGTAATGCTTTTTGGGGGATTGTTTTTGGGGGATTTTTTACAGCCCGCACTTTGACCTTTGGAACAGACTTTTTAATCTTTTCTACTTGATTATAAATATGAATTTGTCTAATCCATTGTGTGACCTTTTTCGGCCAATTCATCTTGCAATGTCCCAAAATCCATAATAGGCCTAAAATCACACCCTTCATCATTTGAACCAAAGGAATTTTACAAACAAAAACAAAAGCAAGACCAATTATGGACCACCACAGCACACACCACAGCCCCATCGGCAATGAATAAAGTTGATTCAAATAATATCCCACATATCCACCCCAACCGGCTTTGAACCAATCATTGTATTCCCAAGAATATCCGGCAATGAACCATAACATAAAAATGGTCGTCAAACATCCAAATATGAATCGTCCCCGTATCCAACGCACCGAACACAACCGAAATAAAGATAAGAGAAAAATTTCAAAGACAAAAACAAATGCGCCGATACCCAATAATTGTAAGAGGATATCCGCTGTCCAGGCCCCGACACATCCCAACCAATTTTGTGTTTCAGAACTGGCCGTATTCCAAGCATTATCTGTTGCCTGATAACTGATCAGCGATAAACCAACCAAAACCATACCACACATCCATAAAATAGATTTTATTTTTGCGGTCAGGACTTTTAATTTGAACATTCATCCCCCTTGTTCATCTGCTGAATAACATTTTTCAAAATGGGAATTGTGATTTTTCGTCCGCTTTCCAGGGACATTTTATCGGCCAAAGCAATGACTTTTTGCACAACAGAAAAAGAACGTGTTAAATGTTGGGATAAATAATCCAATACATTTTCATCAACCAAAATATGCCGTTTTTCAAACGATTTTTTTGCCACTTGACGAATCATGGCTTCATCCGGTAATGTAATTTCTGCCTTTGGAATCATTTTTAATCTGGAAATTAAATCCGGTAAATGAAAATCCGGTATGCCCCGAGAAGTCAACAATAAATCCCCCCCCATTTCACGAACGAAATTAAACAAATGCAATAGGGCTTCTTCATCGGTTAATTCTTGTAAATTTTCAACCACCATTTTCTTTTGAAACGGCGGCCGAAAATAACCCGTTAAATTTTTGGCTTCAATCACCGTATCGGAAAATAAACTGGCCAAATGCGTTTTACCCGATCCTTGGGGACCAATAATCCACAACACATGTTGGGGCCAATCGGGATATTTATCAATCCAGGCA
>JAZUJZ010000034.1:0-4963 GCA_045643025.1 Alphaproteobacteria bacterium | reverse complement strand
TTTTTCATCAGGGTGTCTTGCGTTTCCATAAAGGTGGCCAGGTTGATATTGCCGCTGCGGATTGTCATACGCATTTGATCTGCGGCAGAACTGTTTGGATTTGGAAAAGCCGTCCGATAATAAAGTTTTAATTTTTCAACCCCTTCCAAACGTTGATAAATAACGCCCAAGATACCACGAGCCAACAGGTCAGATACCAGTCCGCTGTCCAATCCTGTTGAGGCGGCATATTTAATCATAGAGTTCAGAGCATCTTCCACACCATTGGCGTGAATGGTGGAAAGCACCAAGTGTCCGGATGTGGCTGCCACAAGACAGTTGGCGGCGGTTTCTGGGGTTCGGATTTCTCCGACCAAAATATAACGGGGTTTAGAACGAAGTGCAGAACGCAATCCTGCCCCCCAATTATCATTTTCAACGGCTGTTTGCTTACATAATCCCAGTCCTCCGTTTTTGGCGTGATATAATCCCGTCAGGGGCATTTCAGGGGGATCTTCAATTGTGTAAAGAAATCCTCCTTCTGTATCTAAAAAGCGTTTCATAATTGCGGAAGCAGATGTGGTTTTACCTTGCCCAGTCGGACCGGCAAACAGTAATAAACCGGAGGCACGCCCCAGTGAACTTAAATGCTTCACAACTGCCGGATCAAATCCTAATTGTTCAATTTCGGGGGTGCTTGTTGGCATTTTACGACAGTTAAATTGAACCCCTTCATTTGTAATAATTCTTTCTACACGATAGTGATCTCCGGCAAATTGAATGGCATAACTGGATGTTCCCGTATAACCTTGTTCCAATGTTTTTCGAAAATCCGGTAAATCGGGGGTTTCTATTGGAATTAAAGCAAAACGTGTTCTGGGATCCCGAACATAGGCAATATCTTCGGGGGTATACCAAATATCCGAAAATCCGGTGTCATGCAAGTTGGGACCTTTAATTGAGGTGGCGGAACCGGCAATGATTTCGGACTCATTGGAAAATACACCTTCTTTTGGTTTTGGGGTTTGTGGTTGATTTAATGCATCGGAAACGGGATTTTCTTGGCGCAAGGCAGCCAAAGGATCCTCTGCTGGTTTTGTTTCTTCTGCGGGTTTATTTTCTACAGTGGGTTGTTGAACCGGTTGTTCTTCTGGTTTGTTAGATGTAAAACCGGGTAATATGGGCTTATTAAACATAACTCCTCCTTTTTTTATTATTCAAAATGACATATTTTCTTTCAATTGTCCAGTCTTTTTTCTTGATTATTTCATAAAAAAGATTAAACTCATACATAAAAAGGAGAGAATATGCGTATTTTAATTGCCGGGGCTGGACAGATAGGGGTGTCTTTGGCCAAATATTTACGGGCCGAAAAACATGAGATTATTTTGGTGGATCGGGAATCTCAAGTTTTATCGGATTTATCTGAGGATTTAGATATTCAAACCGTTGTTGGAAATGTGGCTGTTCCCAGTGTTTTGGAACGTGCCGGTATTCGTGGGGCGGATATTTTTTTGGCTGTGACAGGTAATGATGAGGTCAATGTGTTGGCCTGTATGCTGGCAAAGAAAATATTTCAGGTTTCTCGGACTGTGGCTCGGGTTTCCTCGGCGGACTATCAAAGTGAAAAATACAATGTAGATAAGGCCCTGTCTGTCGATGTGATGGTTTCTCCCGAGTTAGAAACGGCCCGTCAAATTATTACGGGGGTTTTAATTCACGGGGCGACAGATATGACAATTTTGGGAAATGGACAGGTGCGCTTTTTGGGGATTAAAATTCGTTCCGAAATTCCCTTGGTTGGAAAGTCAATTCATCAAATGCGCCAGAAAATGTCCGAAATGAATTTTTCGATTATGGCTGTGGTCAGAAACCATTGTTTTATGGATTTAAAAACGGTTGTTTTAAAACCAAATGATGAAGTTTATTTTTTTGCTGATACAGGTCATTTATCCTATGTTTTGGATGCTTTTGGATGTCATGAGGAAAACCTGAAAGACGTGGTATTATTTGGCGGTGGAAATATTGGCTATCGAACAGCCCAATTATTGGAAGTTGAACCTGATCACCCGAATATTACTGTGGTTGAAAGAAATAAAAAACGCGCCGAATTTTTGGCCGAAAATTTATCTGATACTTTGGTCATTCATGGGGACGGATTTGATACGGAATTGGTGAATGAAATTGACGTTCAAAACAATCAAATATGTTTGGCAACGACTGATTCTGATGAAAATAATGTGTTACTTTCCCTGATGGCGAAGAAAAAAGGGGTGTCTCGCACCTGTGCATTGGTACGAAACGGATTTTATCAACATTATTTAGAGGGCTTGGGTGTTGATTTATTGGTCAATCCGAATGCAGTGATGGTATCGGCTATTTTACGCCATTTACGACATGGACGATTGAGTAATGATTATTTTTTACAATCCGGATTGGGTGAGGTCATTGAAATGGAGGCCTTAAAAACCGCCCGTATTGTTTCCGGACCTTTGGGACATATTAAAGTTCCTTCAGGTGTGATGATTGGTGGTGTTTTAAGACAGGGAATTTTTATTCGTCCCCGTCGTGATTTACGAATTAAAGAGGGAGATCAAGTTTTTGTGTTTGTTCAGGCAGGTCATGTGGCCCAAGCGGAAAAATTATTTACAGTGCATTTGAGTTTCTTTGGATGATAAATAGACAAGTTTTAAGTGGTATTCCCGATGGATATGAGGCCTTTGTTTTAATTGAAAAATCAAAGGAACATACTGTTTTGTATGTGGCTTCTGATGAGAAGAAGGCCAGACGTGTGTGTGACTTGGTACGCTTTTTATCTCCAAAAACAGAGGTTGTTTTTTATCCGGCGTGGGATACGGTTCCATATGATCGCACTTCCCCTTCCCCCGATATTTTGGGGGAACAAATGGCTGCCTTATTGAAATTACAGACGTTAAAGACATCGGCGGTCGTTATTACATCTGTCGCTGCCCTCACTCAATTGGTGGTGCCGATGCAATTCTTAAAAAATACACATATACAAATTCGCCGAGGACAAAAAATTGATTTTGAACAACTCAAGTCCTTTTTACTTAAAAATGGATATCAATCCACAGATGTGGTGATGCAGGCGGGCGACTTTGCTATTCGTGGAGAATTGATTGATATTTACAGCCCCCATTTAGCGGAACCGGTGAGGTTGGACTTTTTTGATAACGAATTGGAAACGATACGTTTTTTTAATCCGATTACACAAAGAAGTTCCGATTATTTGGAAAATTTAACTTTACAATCTGTTCGTCCTTTTCATCTGGATGAAGAAACACGTTCCTTGTTTCGCAGTCGCTTTCGTGAATTTTTTGATCACCCTATGGAAGATGGATTTTATCAGTCTGTCAGTGAAGGGGTCTATCGTATAGGAATGGAACAATTTTTACCTTTGTTTCATCAAAAATTACTTCCTTTGACGGATTATTTACCAAAAGCCCATATTTTTATTGGTTCTACCTTTGATACTGCGGTGAAGGCCAGATGGGCACAAATTCAGGATTATTATCAAGCACGTCAACAATTTGAAAATCCTGCCTTTGCTCATGGACAAAAATATCATCCGTTGCCCCCGACTCAATTTTATTTAGATGAAAAAAAATTAAATCAAGTTTTGGCTTCTTTTGATGTTTTTCAAATGACCCCCTTTCAATCAGTCGGGGCATTGGATCAAGGGGCAAAAATGGGACACGATTTTGTGGACGTGCGTTTACAAAAGGATAAAGATTTACTGACAAGTGTCATTGATTTTATTCGTTTATCTAAACAATCCGTTGTCTTATCCAGTATGACAGAAGGATCTGCCGACAGGTTGGTGGCCTTATTTAAGGAAAAAAATTTAACCCTCACATTGGTTGAAACTTGGCCTGAGGCATTAAAAAAATCTCCCAGTATTATTGTGGCTCCTTTTGAACAGGGCTTTCAAACAAAAAAATTCTTATTAATGACAGAAACGGATTTATTTGGCACACAGACACAATCTGTTGTCAAAAAGAAAAAATCCCAAAACTTTATTGATGATATTTCGACGTTAACACAGGGGGATTTGGTTGTGCATTCGGTGCACGGTATTGGTCGTTTTACAGGATTAGAAACATTAATGATTGCCGGTGCACCGCATGATTGTTTAACATTGGAATATGCGGACAATGCCCGTTTGTTTGTTCCTGTTGAAAATGTGGATGTTTTATCCCATTATGGTTCCAATGAAGTGGCTTTGGATCGTTTGGGCTCTCAATCTTTTTTAACCCGTAAAGAAAAAGTCAAAAAAGATTTATTGGAGATGGCGGATAAGCTCATGAAAATTGCGGGTAAGCGCCAACTCCATAAAATGCCCAAAGTCTTGGCGCCCCATGGATTGTATCAAGAATTTTGTGCCCGTTTTCCTTATACGGAAACGGAGGATCAGCTCAAATGTGTCCAAGAAATTGAATCGGATTTTTCTATGGGTAAGCCGATGGATAGGCTCGTTTGCGGGGATGTAGGTTTTGGTAAGACAGAAGTCGCGATGCGGGCGGCCTTTTTGGCGGTGATGGCGGGGTATCAGGTGGCGGTGATAGCCCCAACCACGCTTTTGGCACGTCAGCACGCCCAAAACTTTACCGAAAGGTTTGATGGCTTTCCAATTCGTGTCGGGGCGCTCTCCCGTTTAATTAGTGCCCGTCAAGCCAAAGCCACGAAAGAGGAACTTGCCAAAGGCACACTGGATATTGTGATTGGCACACACGCACTTTTGTCTAAAACGATTAGTTTTAAAAATCTGGGGCTTGTGATAGTGGATGAAGAACAACACTTCGGCGTGAAGCATAAGGAACGCTTGAAAGAACTGCAAGAAGGGGTGCATGTTTTAACCCTGACGGCCACCCCGATTCCCCGCACGTTGCAACTTTCTTTGTCGGGTGTTAGGGATTTATCCGTGATAGCAACGCCGCCGGTGGATAGGTTGGCGGTCAAAACC
>JAZUJZ010000033.1:0-2838 GCA_045643025.1 Alphaproteobacteria bacterium | reverse complement strand
TTTCCACTAAGTTAGACTTGTTGGGAAACTTGGTTAAGAAAGTGGATTACCTGCTCATTGGTGGTGGTATGGCGCATACTTTCTTGGCTGCGAAGGGAATTCCGATGGGTGAAGGTTCTTTGGTTGAACCCGATATGATTGAAACGGCAAAAAATATTTTGGCAAATGCCGGTAATTGTCAAATTGTGTTGCCTGTGGATTTAGTCTGGGCGGATCAGTTTGGTGAGGGTCAAGAGGCCCATACTTCTGATGCAGATAAAGTCCCAGCCGGAAAAGTATTGATGGATATCGGTGAAAAATCCGTGGCGGCTTTCTGCGATGTTGTGAAAAAAGCCAAAACTTTGATTTGGAATGGTCCCGTGGGTTGTTTTGAAATCAAACCTTTTGATAAAGGGACCAATGATAACGCCAAAGTGGTGGCTGAACAAACAAAAGCGGGGTTATTGACCGGTGCCGCCGGGGGTGGGGATACAGTGTCTGCCCTCAAAAAAGCAGGCGCAAAAGCGGATATGACCTATGTGTCGGCCGCAGGTGGTGCTTTCTTGGAATGGATGGAAGGTAAAACCCTGCCGGGTGTTGCCATCTTGGAAAAATAATGACAATGAAAACCAAATTAGGCCCCGTTTGATGCGGGGTTTAATTTTATCAATTTGTTTGATATGTAAAAACATATATTTCTTTTTTTTAGAAAAATGATTGAGATTTTTTAGAATAAAATACATCTTTTAGTTGTATTTTAATAAAAAATACATTTTTAGGTTGTATTTTTCAAAAAATATACCTATAAGTATTGTGTGCGTATTTATGAAACAAAAGGAGAAAAAAATGTTATTATGTAAAAATGTGGTTGTGAATGGTCGCAGAACCAGTATGCGTTTAGACCGTGAAACCTGGATTTCATTAAAGGATATTTGTATGCGTGAAAATATCACCTTACATGAGTTGTGTTCAAAAATTGATGCTTCAAAGGGGAATTCGGGTTTATCCTCTATGACACGTTTATTTGTTTTGACTTATTTTCGGTTTGTGTTGAATCAATATGAACATAAATCCGGTCCGGATACGACTTCCTTTAATCCAAAAACAGTTCTGCAACACAGTGTTTCACCGTTTTAGGTCAATTGATTGAGTTTTCAGCACTTTTTGTGATGCTTTCTCTCGTATAGATTTTATAAAAAAATACGATTTTTCCTTGCAATTCGGAATAAAAAGTTGTATAACCGAACCCATCAATTTTTAAAAGAAAGGAAGAAAATTGGCAAAAACAAAAATGCTGGTTGCAAATGAAGCTGCCGCAATGGTGGCTTATAAGCTGAACGAACTGTCTATTATTTACCCGATTACGCCGTCTTCACCGATGGGGGAATGGGCAGATACTTGGGCAGCGGCAAAACAACAAAATATCTGGGGCAAGGTGCCTGAAGTATTGGAAATGCAATCTGAAGCGGGTGCGATCGGTGCTGTCCATGGTTCTTTACAGGCCGGTTCAATGACTACAACCTACACTGCTTCTCAAGGTTTGTTGTTGATGATTCCAAATATGTATAAAATTGCGGGTGAATTGACACCCTTTGTGATGCATGTGGCGGCCAGAACAGTGGCCGGACACGCTTTGTCCATTTTTGGTGATCACGGGGACGTGATGGCTTGCCGTCAAACGGGCTTTGCAATGCTGGCTTCTAACTCTGTGCAAGAAGCCCATGATTTGGCTGCGATTGCTCAAATGAGTACTTATCTGTCACGTGTGCCTTTCTTGCACTTCTTTGACGGGTTCCGTACTTCACATGAAATCAACAAGATTAATTTAATGAGTGATGATGACTTAAAGGCGTTGATGGCTGATATTCCAACGGACTTTACCGGAAAGAACGCTTTGACACCGGATCATCCAAAGGTTCGTGGAACGGCCCAAAACCCGGATGTGTATTTCCAAGTGAAGGAAGCCGCCAATAAATACTATGCGGCTGTGCCTGAAATTGTTGAAAAATGCATGGATAAGTTTGAAAAAATCGTTGGACGTCGTTATCACATTGTTGATTATACGGGTGCCAAAGATGCTGAACATGTCATTGTCGCTATGGGTTCCGGTATTGAAACCTTGGGCGAAACAGTGAAAGCTTTGAACGCCAATGGCGGAAAGTATGGCGTTTTGGCGGTGCATTTGTATCGTCCGTTCCCATCTAAAGCTTTTGTGGATGCTTTACCGACAACAACCAAATTTATTACAGTTTTGGATAGAACAAAAGAAGCCGGTTCCGTTGGCGAACCTTTGTATTTGGATGTGGTCAGTGCTTTGGCCGAAGCCGCCGTCAATGGTCGTGCTATGCCAAAAGTTTTGGGTGGCCGCTATGGTATTTCTTCCAAAGACTTTACACCTGCAATGGCTAAAGCCGTTTGTGAAAATACCACCAAAAATCACTTTACCGTTGGTATCAAAGATGATGTGACTAACACTTCTTTGGATTATGATGCCGGTTGGCAATTACCCGCCAGCGATATGAATCGCTGTATCTTCTTTGGTTTGGGTTCCGATGGAACTGTGGGCGCCAATAAAAACTCAATTAAAATTATTGCTGATGGTGAAGGCACCTATGGTCAGGCCTACTTTGTGTATGACTCCAAAAAGTCAGGGGCGATGACAACATCTCACTTGCGTTTTGGTAAAAATCCAATTAAGGCCCCATATTTGATTACTTCTGCGGACTTTGTGGCTTGCCACCATGAACCATTCTTACATAAGATTGATTTGCTGGCGGTTGCGGCCCCAAATTCTGTGTTCTTGTTAAATACGACAACTCCACGTGAAAAAGTATGGGATTCATTACCAGTGGAAGTCCA
>JAZUJZ010000032.1:0-6896 GCA_045643025.1 Alphaproteobacteria bacterium | reverse complement strand
TGGCTGTGGAGAGTGTCGGATCCGGCTGAACATCAAAGAAAATTTGATATGACAAGTGCATTTTTTCAAAAATATCCGTTAAAATGCGCACCATTCCAGAATCAAACAAAAAACGATCTGTAATAATAAAAGCCCGTTTTTTCCCTTGATATTCATTCAGGGCTAATTCGGTAGATCCCCTTTTATAATAAATCTTTGGTGGCACCTGAAACCATAACATATTCTCTCTCCTTTCGGCAACCGTCTTATAATTTAATAAATGTCTTACACCAACATTTTCGCTGACTGAATTTCCACCCCCCGAACCGCACCCTAAAGTTAAAGAAGGTTCCAAACGGAAATTATAAATATCCCCAATTCCCCCCTGGGCAGCCGGAGTATTAATTAACAAACGTCCCGTCGGCATTGTTTGGGCAAAAAAGTCAATTCTATCAGAAACTCTGTCGTCTGTATATAATGCCGACGTGTGTCCCAATCCACCGATATGCACCAAAGCATGGGCGATTTGAACAGCATTTTTAAAATCATCGGCCTTATACATTGTTAAAATCGGTGATAATTTTTCATGGGAAAAAGGATTTTCTTTTAGATAAGATGTTTGTTCAACCAATAAAATCTTTGTCCCGGACGGCACTTTAAAACCGGCAATTTTTGCAATATCGCAAGCCGATTGTCCCACCAATTTTGGATTCACCCCTTTATCTGTTAATAAAATTTTACCCAATTGGCGAATCTGTGATTGATTCATTAAATAGGCACCCCGTTTTATAAATTCAGTTTTAACCGCTGAATATATTTTTTTGACAACAATCACCGATTGTTCTGTGGCACAAATCATCCCGTTATCAAAGGTTTTAGACATGATGATAGAAGAAACAGCCCGAACAATATCCGCCGTTTCATCAATCACAGCCGGTGTATTACCAGATCCCACCCCTAATGCCGGTTTACCGGAAGAATAGGCCGATTTGACCATTCCCGTCCCCCCGGTTGCCAAAATAGCATGTATTCCAGAATGGGACATTAAAAATTGACTCAATTCAACAGACGGCGAATCAATCCAGCCGATGATGTCTTTTGGGGCCCCTGCTTTCACGGCAGCATCTAATATAATTTTAGCCGCCTCTATTGTAGATTTTTTAGCCCGTGGATGTGGTGAAAAAATAATTCCATTTCGTGTTTTAAGACATATTAAAGACTTAAAAATTACCGTTGAGGTTGGATTTGTTGTTGGAACAATACCCGCCAACACCCCCAAAGGAGCCGCCACAGTTTTAACACCGTTTATCGTATCTGTGTGAATAATACCACAGGTTTTTGTCTCTTTATATTTATTATAAATATATTCGGCCGCAAAATGATTTTTAATCACTTTATCTTCCACAATGCCCATTTGCGTTTCAGACACAGCCAATTCAGCCAAATCAATTCTTTTTTTATTGGCGGCAATAGCGGCGGCCCGAAAAATAGCATCCACTTTTTCTTGTGAAAAGGTGGCAAATTTCTGTTGTGCCCGATTGACTTTTGCAATCAGTGTTTCCAAATCTTTCTGTGTTTTAATACAGGACATCTTCAACCTTCCCCTCTCCAGAAGATAAGAAAATCAACCATAAATGTCAAGAAAAAAACACCTTTATCCGACTATGACACTTATCAATAACAAGGTAACAATCATTGGAACCAACCATTTTAAAACACAATACAGATATTTTTTATAAATTAGAGATAAAGGTTTTGTATGGCCGGTTTGTATTTCAGAAATAATGCTTGGAAAAATTTTCCTGCCCATAAACAAACTGCATAAAACAATCACCAGAGGCATTGTATATTGACCTGTCAATTTATCCATCAAATCAAACAAATTCAAATTAAACAAAGAAATATTCCAAACCCGACAAAAAGAAGAAAGAATAATACTACTGCCAATCAGAATCATAAACACCGTATAAAAACTGGCTTTAACACGAGAATATTTTTTTTCATTCACCAATAAATTAATCATCGGTTCAAACATAGAAACAAGAGATGTTAATGCCGCCAAAAATAACAGAATGAAAAATGCGGACAACAAATACTTTCCACCCATCATCTCATTAAAAACCAAGGGGATAGTGATAAAACTCAATTCCGGTCCTTGAACAGAAGTAATATCCGAGTGTAACAATACTGATATCACAATAAATCCAGCCAAAAGTGCCACAAAAGTATCCATTAAAACGATATACTTCACACTTTTAACAATGTCTGTTTTTTTATTCATATAGGAACCATAAATAAAAATTGTTCCAAATCCCAATGACAAAGAATAAATGGATTGCCCCAAGGCCGCCAATAAAGCATTTCCAAATGCCCGTAATTCTATACCGCCAGGTAAAATTCCCACTTTTGTTAAATCTGGGGCAAAAATAAATTTGATTGTTTGATGTAAATCCAATACACATCCCAACCACACCGCCAAAAAAATTAAAGATAAAAACAGCAATGGCATCATAACAACACAAATACGTTCAATGCCTTTTTGGACCCCTTTGGACAGAATCAAAAAAGCCAATATTGCACACACCACAGCCCAAAACAATTGAAACCCAAAAGATTGGGTTAAACCTGTAAAAACGGTTTGATTAATGACCAATGGCTCTTTAACAAATAAATTGACTATTCCCAATACCGCATAACAAACAGTCCAGCCCATAACAACTAAATAAATACACCCAATTCCCGTTATATTAGTCAAAGATAAAAAGTTGGCTGTTTTAGCCCACAAAGGAGAAATAACTGTGTCTGTTTGTTTGGCAACTTTATCAAACCCCTTTGGAAAATCCGTTTGGGCGGCCCGGCCAAAAGCCAATTTTGATATTAAAATAAAAAAACCTATTCCAAAAACGCAAAGTAAATACATATACAAAAAAGCCCCACCATATTGCATCAACAGATAAGGAAAACGCCATATATTACCCAAACCAATAGCCGACCCTGCTGTTGCCAATATAAAGCCCACTTTTGATGCCCAATGAATTGCCATTTTTTCCTCCTGATTAAAACTATTCTGAATTGAGTATATTCTATTATGTAAAATAAATCAAGAGACAGCCCATAAAAGAAAATTGATTTTGTTATGATTATATGTTATCCTTATACGAAAGGGAAACATTATGCGTATTGATCAGGCATTGGTAGAAAATCATTTTTTCAAAACTCGAACAAAGGCCAAAGAGGCCATTTTAACGGGGATGATTTATTATCAAGGTCAATGTATTCAAAAACCTGCCTTTGATATTTCCGATATCAAATCATTAGAGGTAAAAGGAGAAGTTTGTCCCTATGTATCCCGTGGTGGTTTAAAATTGGAAAAAGCATTAAAAACTTTTTGTATTTCTTTACAAAATAAAGAAGTGGTTGATATTGGTTCATCCACCGGGGGCTTTACAGATTGTGCTTTACATTTTGGGGCAAAACATGTTTTTGCCATAGATGTTGGAAGTCATCAATTTGATTCGGAATTACAAAAAAACCAAGCCATTACATTAATGGAACAAACCGATTTTCGTACTTTGGATTTATCTGTGATAAAATCTGTAAATGTAGCCACTATAGATGTGGCCTTTATTTCGGCATTAAAACTTTTACCTCAACTGAGCAAAATGTCAAACTTACGGGAAATTATCTGTCTGATTAAACCCCAATTTGAATGTGGTAAACAAATTGCAGACAAATATAAGGGCGTTATTTCTAACCCTAAAATTCACGAAAAGGTCATCCACAAAATTTGTTCAGCATTTTGTGAAAAAGGATTTTACTGTCACGGATTGGACTTTTCCCCCATTACCGGTGGCAGTGGAAACCGAGAATATCTGGCCTATTTTTGCACAACTCATCCAACAAAAGAACCACCCGATGTTTCCCAGGTGGTTCAAATGGCATTTCGTGAATTAAAATAAAAAATTATTTTTTCTTATGCAATAAATCCCCCAATTCCGTTGGGAATAAAACAATCTTTTGGCTGGGGGTGGCCGAAATATCTTTAATCGTTTGCAATGTTTTTAATTGCATTGTTAAAGGATTTTTCGCCAATGTTTGTGAGGCCTCCAACATTTTTTTGGCAGACTCCACTTCACCGGTGGCAGCAATAACCATCGCCCGACGATTCCGTTCGGCTTCCGCTTGCTTGGCCATCGCCCGTTTCATATCTTCTGGCAGTTCAATTTCTTGAACATTAATAGAATCAATATCAATTCCCCAACGATCCGTGGCTTCATCCACAATCGTTTTAATTTCTTCGCCTAAACGCTTGCGTTCGGACAAAATAGTATCTAAATCATTATTCCCGATAATATCCTTTAGGGCCGATTGAGTCAATTGAATGACCGCAAAAACATAATCGGAAATTTCAATAACAGCATCCTCGGGACATTTCACATGAAAATACACCACTGCATTGATGTTGACGGGAATATTATCCTTGGTAATAACCTCTTGTTTTGGAATATCAACGGTTTCAATCCGCATATCAATCTTTTGTAATTTTTGAATTCCGGGAATAATCCAATTTAATCCGGGACCCAATGTGCGAGAATAATGGCCAAAAGTAAAAACCAAACCACGTTCATACTGCATTACAATACAAAACCCCTTTAAAAAGAGTATTAAAAAAATAATTAAAACAGGTAAAAAAAACATCTTTCTCCTCCTTCTTCCTTTGTTTTATATTAAGACAAAAGATTAGTCAAGAAAAATTTTATCCTAAAACAACAAAATCACCGGGACGGGGATTGCCAAATTCTTTCATAGCCGATCCACCCCGTAAGCATAATTCAACACACTTTAAATCCTGCCAACCGGAAGAACCGGGGGCCAAAATTAAACTGCCATCCGGAGCAGAAAAAATCCCATCTCCCACGACAACAGGTCTTTGAACCCCATTAATTGTCACAGATTTGATATTATCGTTCCTTTTGATATTGGTTTTGATGTTCCCATAACCATCAATGGAACAAATAACATTGTCTGGAACAACGGGAACATCCCGAACTAAATCTCCCAATAATTCCCAATCGGATAAGGGTTTATCTGCATGTTTTGCAAGACTGGCCACACAAGGGGGAAACACATCCCGTGAACGAAATTGAGACCCATCCCGTGCACATTTAACTTTATACACAGGAACACCCAAAAACGAGAAAGTATAGCCCCCATACACACCAATCACTCGCACCCCATTAGGTAATTCTGCTACCGCCAAAAATTCACCGGCATTATTTGTGCGGGCAGAGAGTTCATCCTTTCGGGGAGCCGTATTGTGGTAAATAATATGGTCTTTTCCCAAATGTGAATTTTGTGCTAATTGCGCCACAACAAACCCCGTTTCAATTGTATTAAAAGGACGCACAGACAAATTTTTTATCATGGGCCAAGCCATATCCTGTGCCACAAATTCTTCCACCAACCTTCTATCAACTTCCGAAAAAGCCAAGTCATCTACACCCGTTTTCTCGCCATAGTCTGCAATAAAATCAATATACATTATCGTTCCTTTCAATATAATAAGGGCAGAGATATCCCCTGCCCCAATAGCCAAAATTAGCGCAATTTGATATGTACTTCACGTAATTGTTTTTCTGTCACCGGTGAAGGTGCATGCATCAAAAGGTCTTGCGCCTGTTGATTGAATGGGAAAGCAATGACTTCACGAATAAAGTCTTCATTTTCCAACATCATCACAATACGGTCAAAACCAAAGGCCGCACCACCGTGTGGAGGCGCCCCATACTTAAAGGCATTCAACATACCCCCGAATTTTGCCTCCACCACTTCCGGACCATAACCGGCAATTTCAAAGGCCTTATACATCACATCCGGGCGATGATTTCGGATGGCACCGGACAGCATTTCCAATCCGTTACCCACCATATCAAATTGATAGGCCTTAATATCCAACGGATTTTTGGTTGTCAAGGCCTCCAATTCACCTTGAGGCATTGAGAACGGATTATGGCTGAACATAGGTTTACCTGTTTCAGGATCTGTTTCATAGAATGGGAAATCCACGACCCAACAGAAACGATAGGCATTCTTTTCAAACAAATCCAATTCATGTCCCAACAGATTACGAACTTTTCCCGCAAAGAGAATAGTTTTTTCGCCTTTACCACAGACAAAGAAAACACTGTCGCCATTTTCTACGCCTGTCAATTCAAACAATTTATTCAAACGAGCTTCATCTAATTTTTTGGCGATAGGTCCTTTGTTGCCTTCGGCTGTCCGCACGATATAGCCCAAACCACCCATTTCGTTTTCAACGGCAAAAGCATTCATTTTATCAAACCAACTGCGTGGTTTATCCATTGTCTTGGGCGCACGAATGGCCCGCACAAAACCACCCTCAGCCACAGTATTTGCAAAAATACCAAATTCAGAGCCCGCAAAAACCTCCGAGACATCCACAATTTTTAATGGGTTTCTTAAATCAAGTTTATTTGATTCATAAGTCAGAATGGCTTCATCAAAGGGAATCCGTTGGAAGGGGGCCTCTGAACAAGTGGCTTCCGGTGCAAATTCTTTAAAAATTTTACTGTTTAAATTTTCACCCACTTGCATAATTTCATCTTGTGTCACAAAAGACATTTCCCAGTCAATCTGATAAAATTCACCGGGAGAACGATCGGCACGACTATCTTCATCACGAAAGCAAGGAGCCAATTGGAAATAACGATCAAAACCCGCCACCATCAACAATTGCTTAAATTGTTGGGGGGATTGGGGTAAAGCATAAAATTCACCTTTATGAACACGAGAAGGCACCAAATAGTCCCGTGCCCCTTCCGGAGAAGAACTGGTTAAAATAGGCGTTTGAAATTCCGTAAAGCCCATATTCCACATTTCGTCCCGCACAAACTTAT